>JBFGJY010000081.1:0-10234 GCA_041576975.1 Gammaproteobacteria bacterium
CCCCCATACTCACCACTGGATATAAAGACGCCGCAACGGCCAAGACCATACTCATTAGAATTGTTTTCATTGTTCACAGCCTCATTTCCAAAGTTAAGAATTCCTTAGATAAAAAAAGATTAACTGAGAAACCGGAAGGCCGTATTGATATCAATCAAGCAATCCTTAGAAGAATTGAATAGGCAATAACGAGAAGTGAATGTTGGCTATGGGTCGTAAGCAGACATTGACCTCTTGAGCTAAAGCCAACAATTCCTTTATTGTCCAAGCCAGTCACGCGCAGGGAGATATTCTTTGTATAACTCCTCTTCCGCGCTGCCCACCTCAGGTTGCCAGTCGTACTCCCAACGGACTTGTGGTGGCAAAGACATCAAAATTGATTCGGTGCGTCCTCCAGATTGGAGGCCAAATAAAGTGCCCCGATCATAAACGAGATTAAATTCAACATAGCGACCGCGCCGATAGAGTTGAAAGTTGCGTTCATGTTCACCAAATGCATGATCTTTGCGACGTTCTACTATGGGGAGATAAGCCTGTAAAAAATGATCGCCTACACTTTTGAATAATTTAAAACTATTTTCAAAACTATCCGCAGTATAGTCGTCAAAAAACAATCCACCGATGCCGCGTGCCTCATTTCGATGTTTGATAAAAAAATATTCATCACACCACTGTTTAAATTTTGGATATAGGCTTTTATCAATTACATCACAGGCCTGTTTTGCGGTTTGATGCCAAAATACGGCATCTTCTTTAAATCCATAATAGGGCGTGAGATCAAAACCTCCGCCAAACCACCATGCTGGCGGCTCATTTACTTTCTCAGCAATAAAAAATCGCACATTACAATGCGAGGTCGGCACATAAGGGTTGTGTGGGTGAATAACAATCGACACGCCCATGGCTTTAAAATGACGACCTGCAAGTTCCGGTCGTTGAGTGGTGGCTGCAGGTGGTAACCGGTCGCCAAAGACATGTGAAAAACCTACTCCAGCCTGCTCAAACACGCCCCCATTTTGCATGATTCGGGTTCTTCCTCCGCCGCCTTCGGGACGTTGCCACTCATCCTCGCGAAACTTTGCGATACCATCCATCTTTTCAAGTAGCTCGCAATTACGATCTTGCAAGGTCTGTAAATAGCTCAATACGTTTTCAATATTAGGCGCCATACTTCTTTAATTACTGCGACGTAGAATTTTCCCGCTGATTAGATCGCGGATTTCACTCGGTACTCCTGTGCCTGGTGTACCTATGATTACATAGTCTAGGTAGGGACCAAACCAGTCTCTTAGTTGTTTTGCATTTACTGCAATGGGGTAATCAGAAAAATTAGCGCTGGTGGAGACAACCGCACCCAATATTTTGCACAATTTGCTTGCAATTGGGTGTTGTGTAATGCGTATGGCGACACGATCATGTGCGCCGGTAATCCAAACGGGTATTAAACGTTGTGCAGGCAACAGCCAGGTCGTAGGTGTAGTGGAAGAGGTTGATAAAATTTCGGAAGTCTGTTTTGTTGATAGGGGTTCTGAATATCCTTCAAGTGCATGCACGCTTTCTATTAACAAGATTAACCCCTTTTCTATACTGCGATGTTTTAACCACAAAATTTTTTCAACGGCAGTTTGGTTATTAGGGTCACAGCCTAGGCCCAAAACGGTATCCGTAGAATACGCGATAACACCACCTTGTTGGATGATTGTTGCGGCTTGCGAAAGTTGATTAGCCAGCACAATTCAAATGCATCGATAGTACTTAGTAGGTTTACTCAGATTTGCGGCTTTTCTTTGCAGTTTTCTTTTTTGTAGTTTTTTTAGTCGCTGTTTTCTTTTTAGTTGCCTTTTTAGCAGCTTTATTAGGCGCCGCTTTCTTACCTCTACGCCAACCTTTCTTCTCCGGTGCCTCGGTAATCATTTTCTCACATTCCTCTAATGTAAGCGCAGTGGGTTCTTGATTTTTAGGCACCTTTACATTTTTATTTCCATCAGTGATATAGGGTCCATAACGGCCGTTTAAGATTTGTATGTTTTGTTCTTCAAACACTTTAATTATTTTATTGGCATCTTCGATTTTTTTCTCAGCTATAACTTCTAACGCACGATTTAAAGTAATCGTATGAGGGTCATCATTTTTTATTGAAACGTATTTACTGCCATATTTTACATAGGGGCCAAATCGCCCAATACTGGCTTGCACAGGCTCACCTTCTGCAGTTTCTCCAAGTTTGCGCGGTAGCTTGAATAACTCCATCGCCTCTTCAAAAGTAACTTCAGACATTTTTTGACCAGGTCGAAGTCCGGCAAATTTAGGTTTTTCTTCATCGTCTTTTGTCCCGATTTGCACAAAGGGCCCATAGCGACCCATACGTACGCTAACGGGTTTGCCAGATTTTGGATCCACTCCCAGCTCACGCGCTTGTACGGCTTCTTCACGTGTTACGGTTTTTTCCTTATCAATAACTAAAGCACTAAAAGGTTTCCAATAGGCGTGTAATACGGGCACTAATTCTTTTTCGCCACGTGAAATTTCGTCTAGCTCATCTTCAAGTCGTGCGGTAAAGTCGTAGTCGACATATTGGGTAAAATGTTTAGTAAGAAAATCGTTTACCAGTCTACCCATTTCTGTAGGTGTGAAACGTCGATTTTCAACTTCGGCATACTCCCGATTTTGCAAGGTCGAAATAATACTCGCATATGTTGAGGGCCGACCAATACCATATTCCTCCAGGGTTTTGACCAGACTCGCTTCTGTAAATCGTGGCGGTGGTTCAGTAAAATGTTGTTCTGCTCTTATCTCATTGAGTTTTACGTTTTCACCAACTTCTAAATTCGGCAACATACGTTCATCGGATTCACCTTTTTTATCATCTAGACTTTCTTGGTAGACCTGCATAAAACCTGGTTTCTTTATCGATGAGCCTGTGGCACGAAAAACATTACCCTCGCCGCATGCAAATTCTACTGCTACTAAATTCAACGTGGCATAAATCATCTGGCTTGCGACTGCACGCTTCCAGATCAAGCTGTAAAGTTTGTATTGGTCCGCACTTAGAAATTTTTTAATTTCATCAGGGGCACGCATAAATGAGGTAGGACGGATTGCCTCATGGGCCTCTTGCGCGTTTTTGGATTTGGTTTTAAAGATTCGCACTTCGTTCGGTAAATTGTCTTTGCCAAATCGTTGTTTGATGAACTCACGTAACTCATCTAGTGCCTCTTGCGCCAGTACCACAGAATCTGTACGCATATACGTGATTAAACCCATTGCCCCATCGCCGAGATCAATGCCCTCATATAGTTGCTGTGCTACACGCATGGTTTTTTGGGCCGAGAAGCGTAGTTTACGCACCGATTCTTGTTGTAAGGTTGAGGTAATAAAAGGTGCCGCAGGATTACGTTTGCGTTCCTTTTTATCTACAGTTTTAACTGTGAGATTGCCGTTAGCGTTTTGATCAAGTAATTGTTTGGCCGCTGTTGCATCTTTCTCATTATTGATATCGAACTGCTCAAGTTTCTTATCTTTATAAATACTGAGTTTAGAAAGAAATTCCTGCTTGTCTTTTTCACAATCTGCTTCGATTGTCCAATATTCTTGAGGTACGAATTTCTCAATTTCGTCTTCACGTTCACAAATCAAGCGTAAGGCAGGACTTTGAACTCGACCCGCGGAAAGCCCGCGCTTGATTTTTTTCCAAAGTAACGGAGAGAGATTAAAACCTACGAGATAATCCATCGCGCGCCGCGCCTGTTGCGCACTGATTAATTCACTAGAAAGTTTTCGTGGATTGTCGATGGCGTCGTTTACTGCACGTTTGGTGATCTCATAAAACACCACACGGTATACTTCCTTGTCCTCTAATAAACCGCGTTCTTTTAGTATTTCATAGAGATGCCAAGAAATGGCTTCACCTTCACGGTCAGGGTCAGTTGCAAGATACAGCGCTTCAGAGGTTTTTAACGCCTTAGAGATGGCTGAAACATGTTTTTCGTTTTTTTCAATAATTTCATATTTCATTTCGAAATTATTGTCTGGATCTACTGCCCCCTCTTTTGGGATCAAATCTCGCACATGTCCATAGGATGCAAGCACACCGAAATCTTTACCAAGATATTTTTCAATAGTCTTGGCCTTGGCAGGTGATTCAACTATGACTAAATTTTTACTCATGCCCAGGCTTAGATAAAATAAAAACTAGTAGTGGATTTTGAAAACAACCAATCCCTGTATATTGAAGAATGAGGTTCGCGGCGAACTAATACGCGTTTCTTGCGCTTTTGTAAATGATTATTGGGAATTCTTTTATGTTAGCAAAATCAAGATACTACTATTATGTATTCATTCTGCATGGCCTGTCACAGCTGATAACCGATACATTGCTAGGCCTGAAATGTGCGTACATACATTCCGTTACCATTGTGCGTAACTTGCCCATTAAGCTCTAAAATCAAAAGGATAGAAGACACCACCTCGGCGTCAAGGCCACTGCGGTCGATTAAATTATCAATACTTATTGGTTCATACCCCATACTATCTAAAATCTTTTTATGCTCTGGATCCTGTTTATGATTTGTAGTGCTGGAAGCGACTTGATTTCCATCCATATGGGTTGATAGTTCACTCAAATCAATATGGTGTTTCAATTCCTCTAAAATATCTTCTACTGTTTCCACCAGTTTAGCGCCATTACGAATTAAGGCATGACTGCCTTTCGAGAGAGGGCTATGTATAGAACCAGGTATAGCAAATACTTCACGGCCTTGCTCACCTGCCAAGCGGGCTGTAATTAACGAACCACTTTTAATAGAGGCCTCTACAACCAATACGCCTAAGCTTAATCCACTCATAATGCGGTTGCGTCGAGGAAAATGTCCTGGCTTTGGCAATGTACCAATTGGAAACTCTGAAATGATTATGCCTTGTTGGGTAATTTGTTCCGCTAATTGTCTATGTTCTGCTGGATAGACACGATCTAGCCCACATGCAGCTACTGCAATGGTATGACCAATTCGAGCTTGTAATGCACCAGAATGCGCAGCCCCGTCTATTCCACTTGCCAAACCACTGGTGATCACCAGCCCTGCTTGCGCGAGCTTGTGTGCAAATACAGTGGCAATCTCTTTACCATTGGTACTGGCGTTGCGGCTCCCGACAATCGCAAGTTGTGGATCAGATAATAATTGTGGAACGAGTTCATTTTTTCCTATCGCATACAACACGATGGGCGGATCTGAAATTTGCTTTAAAAGGTCTGGGTAATTGGCATCTTGTATTGTAATAAGATGATGCATGTCGTGTTGTAACCATTCGAGATCTCGAGTAATTGCTATCTCATTTGGCGAGATTATTCCTTCAATGACTTGGTTTGAAACCCGGCAGCCTGTAATTTTTTGTGTCCTGCGTGCAAGACGGCATCAGGAGAGCCGAACCTATCTAATAGTTTCTGCAGCGTTATCGGGCCGAGTTGGTCGACGTGGGAGAGTGCTAACCACTCTTCATGTTGTTGCATATGCTACTGCGATTTGTTTTTCGCAATTGTAGCGAGATCTGTTTGTGTACGAAAAGCCCTACAGCTTAATTAGAGAGTAATTCGGTATATCAAAGCCGTGTAACAGTGAACTCAAGGATTTGCTACTGAATCCCCGATCTGAATCGGTCTTGAGGTTTCCATGATTAACGCATAGCTAACTTTTTCAAATGTGCGGAACACCATTGCAAAACCAGCTTTTTCCTCAGGTAATTCTACAAAAGTCAATGATCCTGGCTTTTCAAAAGGATCATCCAGGACTCGACCTGCTTGATTAACTGCAAGCACGTGGCCTTTTTCGATGCCATCACGATCCCCAAGGTTCAAGGTTACGACTTGATATGTTCCCACCTGACTGATTGCATCAAACAACGAAATAATATACCCATGCATTTTCGCATCCGGTGCATGTGGAACAAATTCGGTATCTTGGTCATTAAAGTTAATCGGTAGCAATCGATCCCCTCGCAAGGCCTCACGCTTCACTTGGGATATGTCAAAGGTTGCAGGATCATCTAAGCGTATAATTTCCCCATCGCCTACCATAATTGCTTCATAACCGAGCAATTCATTTGTTTTAGGATCATAGTATGCGTCGCCAGGCCTAAATACTGTAAAACTTCCCTGTGCATCGGTATCAAGACCTCTAACATAAACACGCTCACCACTACCATAGGCTAAGCGCGGTTCTTGTGAGCCAATAATATACGGAGCGCTTTCCAGGGTCTCTTCGCTGACTACACGTGGACGAATAATAAATTGTTGAATAGCATTAATCGGAATGCTATAGACACCAGCATCAATATCCTCGGAACGAATTTTTGGTGAAAGTCGCTCAGTCCCGGCAATACGTGGTCCGTCAGCAACCGTAAGATATGGTTTGCCACCCACGTAAAATATAGAGATGACATCCCCAGGATAAATCAGATGTGGGTTTTCAATTTGTGGATTGAGATACCAAATTTCAGGCCAATACCACGGTTGAACTAAAAAACGATTGGATAAGTCCCATAAGGTATCACCAGGGACCACGGTATACTGTTCAGGTGCAGATGCGCGAAACTCTACATCGTGTTGATCTGGGGCTACCGGCAAGTCTTCTAAGCGAGGCGCGCCAGAATCGGATAGGCCTTGAGTTTCCGTGCCACCAACGTTAACTCCCGGTTCGCTGACTTCTACTCCGCCCTGATCTGCATCGGGAGCAGTGGAAGTTGTAGTACAAGCCACATAGGTAGCGGCAAACACCATAGCAATCAATTGCTTAAGTAATGTGCCGTGATGTATGTATTTTCCAAGCATATGAACCTTTATCCGTTGTATAAGATGATTTTTTGTTAAACTATTTAGTACTGAAATCCCTATGTGTAGGGGTATTCTATAGTCGCGAACTTAAAAGACAATACTTAAGTAAATTTAATAACTGATTTTGTAACTTAATGGCACTACTAGAAATATTACACTTTCCTGATCCGCGATTGCGAAAAAAAGCGCGTCCGGTCGATAAGGTGGATGATCAAATCCGACAAACGGTGGGCGATATGCTCGAGACCATGTATGCCGCCCCGGGTATAGGTTTAGCTGCGACCCAGGTGAATATTCAGCTACAAATCATTGTCATGGATATCTCAGAGAACAAAAACGCACCACTTTGTTTGATTAACCCAGAAATTGTGGCCAAGGAGGGTGAGGAGGAAATGCAGGAAGGTTGTTTATCTGTGCCTGGGGTTTTTGAAACAGTCCAGCGCGCTGAAAAAATTACCGTTAAGGCCTTGGATGAAAACGGAAATACGATTACACAGGAGGCAAACGGCTTACTCGCGGTATGCATTCAACACGAAATGGATCACCTAGAAGGTTTGTTATTTGTGGATTATTTATCACCACTGAAGCGTGAGCGCATTAAGAAGAAGCTACTCAAACAACAAAGATACCAAGACAATTTGAGTGGCCCTTCACCACAAGAAGCAAGCGTGATCTAAAATCACGTATCTTGGCCAAATCCTTTGGCGATTACTGCCATGTCTAAAGGGCTTAAAATAATTTTCGCTGGTACCCCCGATTTTGCATCGGCTACATTGGAATCATTAATCACAAGTTCGCACACAGTTATTGCAGTCTACACCCAGCCGGATCGTACAGCGGGTCGCGGGCTAAAATTACGGTCGAGCCCGGTGAAAGAGATTGCACTACAAGCAGAAATACCAGTCTACCAACCAAATTCAATAAATGAAGATGAATGTGGGCGCATAAAAAAACTTGGTGCCGATGTCATGCTTGTGAGCGCCTATGGCTTACTGCTACCAGCAGCAGCTTTAACTACTCCAAAATTAGGTTGTATTAATATACATGCCTCTTTGTTGCCGAAATGGCGAGGCGCAGCCCCTATTCAGCGCGCAATTATGGCAGGTGATAAGCAAACTGGTATCACAATCATGCAAATTGTTGAAGAGCTAGATGCAGGTCCAATTTTGTATCAAATAAAATGCGATATCAAAGCAACAGATACAGGTTCAAGCTTGCATGATCGCCTCGCACTAATATCGTCAAGAAACATTGCTGAGATTCTGGAATGTTTGCAGAACAACGAGTTAACACCGATACCCCAGGATGCGAGTCTAGCGACTTATGCAGATAAGCTAGTCAAACAGGAAGGCAATATAAATTGGCAAGAAAGCGCGTTAGAAATTGAACGCAAGATTCGGGCCTTCAATGCTTGGCCCGTGGCCTTTACCTATCTACACGAACAGCGATTACGGATATGGGAAGCTGTATTGAGTAATACATTGAGTCAGCTAAAGCCCGGAACTGTCATTGCGGCCACTAAAGAAGGCATTGAGGTTGCCACAGGAGAAGGTGTGTTAAGTTTAAAATCGCTGCAGTTAGCAGGCGGTAAAATTATTAGTGCGAGAGATTTTATAAATGCGCATGACATACTCAACCAATGTTTTAGTAGTGAACAAGAAACAAAAATGTCAAAGGCTGAAGCATGAAGATTTCCATACACAGCCTGTCTATATACAACACCCAGAAGGTTATGACCACTATTTGCTTAAGCCTGTTTTTAACAAACCAGGTTATTGCCAAGGAAAATGCCTTTGAAGTTAATTACCTAAACATTACAAAGCTTGAAGAAGAATTACGCTTAGATGCAGAAATTGACTATCAATTAAATGATGAAATTAAAGAAGCATTAGCAAATGGTATTTCAATGTTATTTCAGGTTGAAGTTCAAATAAAATTGTTGCGTAAATGGACTTGGGACAAAACCGTTTCCGGTATCACACAAACACACATGCTGAAATACCATGCATTAAGCAAACAATATATATGGGAAAACCTAGATACTGGTGCTAATGACACTTTTCCTGATTTAGAATCAGCTCTAACCCATCAAGGAAGAATTACAGCAATGTACATCGCAGAAACAGAAAAATTAGATCAAGGTGATAAGCATATTGTGCAATTACGTTCTCGTATGTTAACTAACAAACTTCCATTACCTTTGAGAGTTAAAAGTTATTTTTCACCGAAATGGCAGTTGAGTAGTGGGTGGTACAAATGGCCGCTATAGAAAAGCAAGTAATTATGCGTATATGGCCGATTATTTTTCTGTTTGGGCTACTAATGGGCTCATTGTACTTAATGGCCGATGCAACTCGAAATGAAACAAGTTTTGAGGAGCTACACTACTGGTTATTACCTTTCAATGTGTTCCTACTCGCAATATTTTTAGTTCTAATTATTTTTAATATCGCGCGGCTGGTTACACAAGTTGTCAAGCGTCAACCTGGCTCTAGACTAACTCTACGTTTATTACTCATGTTTGTATTGTTGGCCATTGTGCCAGTTGGAATTGTGTACAGTTTTTCAATTTGGTTGCTTCAAGAAGGTGTCGATAGCTGGTTTGATGTAGATGTGGAGCAAGCATTGCAAGACTCTGTGGATTTGAGCAGATCATCACTTGATCTGCATATGCGCAAACTTCGCAAACAGACCGAACCTATGATTAAGGAGTTGGCCGACACCAAACCATTAGATACTCCATATGTAATTAATGATTTATTGCGTCGAAGTGGCGCGGCTGAAATTGTATTGTTTGATCGTAGTAGTCGTATTATTGCATCTGGAGGGGAAGTTGGTGCAGCGGTATTGCCGCGCTTGCCTGGAGAAACTGTTTTACGTCTTGTCAGTCAAGGCGAGACTTATGTTGGGCTTGATCCAATTAAAGAATCAGGACTGCATATAAGATTAGTTTTTCCTATGCGCTCCAACCGCCCTGGATCAGAACAACGAATGGTGCAGGTTCTTTACCCCATATCAGATCGTATAAGTGACCTCGCACTTAATGTGCAAGAGGGTTTTGGTAAATATAATCAGTTAGTTTATCTACGCACACCACTAAAACAAAACTTTAATTTGATATTGACACTAGTCTTGTTATTAGGTGTTTTGTTTTCGGTTTGGGCCGCATTTTATTCGGCACGAAGATTAGTCGCTCCAATTAAAGATCTTGCACAAGGAACGAAAGAAGTTGCTGCGGGGCAGTACCATAAAAAACTCCCCATTGAGCGTCAAGATGATCTTGGGATGCTGATTGCTTCCTTTAACCAAATGACTGAACGTCTATCATTGGCACGTGATAAAGCAAAATTAAGCCAGCACCTCATCGATAGCCAACGTCTTTATCTGCAAACAATCTTAGAAAACCTA
>JBFGJY010000082.1:0-10224 GCA_041576975.1 Gammaproteobacteria bacterium
CACCACATGTGCAGATCAATGCCAATTATGCGGGTGCCGTAGCTGCTGCCATTTGGGTACCGAGCAGACTGCGAATTAGGCGCAGGAATTTCCCATTTACATAGGCATAAGGCGTAGCCCTAGAAGTCTTGTCTGGAGGGCCGGTGAGTGGCTAAAAAGCGACTAATACGTAGGTACAGGCGTGGGTAGGAAATGATTAGTAATTTTACGTCTTTATTAATCAGCTACTTATAAGCTTGACTGGCGGAGAGAGAGGGATTCGAACCCTCGGTGCCCCGTTGAGGACACACTCGCTTTCCAGGCGAGCCCGTTCGACCACTCCGGCATCTCTCCAAACTAAAGCGACATAAATTCTAAGAGAACAAAACTAGAACCAACGCTCGCCTGATCGTGTTACCCACTTTCCAGGCGAAACCGTGTGAACCCATTCAACTGCTCTTAGTTAAATTTATTACTACGACTTTTTCCCGCTATCATTTCCTGGGCTATAAATAGATGATGGAAAATGTGTAACGTTTTCGCCTGCCTCTGAAATTTTGGCAACACCTTGTTTATCAACTTCATCAATCCTAATGATTGCGTGCATAGGTACAAAAAAACGTTTGACTTGATCAAACTCTGATTTGAGTTTTTCTTCACTGGGATCCACTACAACGCCGGATCGTTCATTAAAAGCTAATCCTTCTATCGTAATGAACCCATATAAATCTGATTGATAGACCTGCTGTGCATACACCTCATATACATTGCTTTGATTATAAAAACTTACTTTAAAGATACTTTTTTTAGCCATAAACAAAGAATTACTGCTCGAGTCTTACCTTTAATTTAATTAAACCGATATCGTCTTTTCTGGGTCAAATTTATCAACTAATTGATAACCCTTATAACCTCGAGGATTACAGACTACACGTACACCATGCTTAGTATAATCACTTGAGCGATGAATATGCCCATGTACCCATAAGTCAATCTGTTTGTCCTTGAGCATCGGTTCTAATTCATTGCAATAAGCATATTTTAAAAAATCTTCTTCATCGGATGCCCAACTATTTATTGATGGAGCATGATGCGTCACTACTACGGTTGGACCATTATGCGGCTTACTTAGCTCTTTATCTAACCAATTCTTGGAATCATAATTGATATCTATGAGTTGTTGAGGTGAAATCAGACTCTTCTCTAGGGAAATATAACGAAAATCATTCATTATATTTTCAAGCTCTTGCATTAATGCTTCATCACCACATGCATTAAAATCCGTCCATAATGTACATCCAACAAATCTTACACCATCTAAAATCAAACAGTTCTTTTCCAAATGGTGCACATTGCTGTCTTTACACATCTCCGAGAATACACGGTTTAGATGGGTAATCTCAAACCCCCAGTATTCATGGTTGCCGGCGACATATATCACCGGGACTTCAAGCGTTTGCAGCCATTTCAAACCTTCTGTACCAACGCCTATATCCCCAGCGGCAATTAACACATCACAATAATTATGGGGCCAATCAAAATTACCAAATTCAAGATGAACATCAGAGATGACTTGAATCTTCATTTATTCAGGATATTAACAAGAAAAAGTTTTAGGCAATTATTTCATAAATAGGATATGAATATGATAAATCCTACAATCATATATTAAATCAAATTCAGCAGTTATTTATGTATAAAAAAACACTAACGCATACAGAAGCCAGACTAAGTGCCTATATAGATTAGTTTCAAGCCAATAGGTAATAAATTTTTTCAATAAAGGAAAAAAAACGCCACGCTAACGCGTGGCGTTTATCAATTAGATATTAATATTATCAGAACTTCAAGCCAAGGGCACGTATAGTTTCCAAGGTCACAAAGTTAGTGCCATACGGCAATCCCTTACGCTTAGCATAGCATTGTGAACCACGATAGGTGCATGGCCCCATAATGCCATCCACTTTACATGCATAGCAGCCTTGCTTTTTAAGTGCACTTTGCAACTGCGTTACATTTTGCGAGGTCATATTCACTTGACACAATACAGGCACCCAAGTTAATGACTCTGCACGCACCTGCTCAGTACGACTGACTGTTCCGTACTCTTCTGGAATTGCAATGCGCTTCTCTTGCGCAGGCGTAACCAGCTCTGTAACCTGTACTGTTTTGTACTCAGCTGGCGTAGTTATCTTCCTAGTGGTTGCAGGGCTTACCAAAACAGTTTTGGTAACTGTTTTATATTGAGCAGGAATTTCAACTAAGCACATTAATTCACCAGTATCGGTTATGCGTGTTCCTACAATTTTTTGGTTGCCAAAACGCTCCACAATTGCTGCAGCACTATCACCACCTGCTGCACCTGCGCCAGCACCCGCGGCATCCGTCCCAGCGCCTTTTTTCCAAACAGTTTGCGCGGGCGACACTTGTACACGCTCAGACTTAGTTCCATATTTAGCTGGAACTTCTACCAATCTAGTTGTTTCTGGTTTTACTAAGACACGCTTAGTTACTGTTTTATAAGAGGCAGGAATAATTTCCACTCGTTCTGAAGCCTCTTTTTTGAGAACTTTTTCGGTCACTGTACGATATTCAGCAGGAATGAGCATACGCGCATAACATTCACCAGGTCGCGCATTGGGGGGGTATAGGTCACCTGCTGCTGCAGGTGCCGCAGAGCCTCCTTCTGACATCATTTTTTCTTGTTTTGCCAGCTCGTGCTCGCGCTGGTTGAGCTCACGCTCACGTGCCATCATTTCAGCTTCAGAAGCTGCCATCTCGGCATCCCCTTCCATAGAAGACTCGGCTGTTTGTGTAGTCGTCTGGCAAGCTGCCAGCAGAATTGCAGCAAAAAACGCTGCAAATAAGAGGGTAATTCGTTTCATGATCTCGTCTCCCAAATGACTTGTTATTCGTAAAGCTTGAGTCTGAAGAATATCACCTTTGCTATTGTTATTACTCGCGACAAATGTAAACAAAAGTTAATAGTTATTTAACAAAATCATAAAATATTTGAGATAAACGTTTTTTCCATATCATCAAATAAGATATAACATGCTCGACAGTAAATTATCCATCGCAATGAGTGCTAGACATTAGTTTTCTTAAATTTATACAGGAGGGATAGGCAATATTGTGTACCAAACACTTTACGCCAATATATTCAATTCTTTAATTGTTAAAGATTTTTACTTTTACTATATAAGCTAAGTAGGTTTATAAGTTCACGATAATCTGTGGCTAATGTATTAAGCTTCAAATCATCCCTATTATTTACAGAAGCATCAGATGCATCCATACAAGCTTGCTCTAAACGACTTGCATAATTAAAAATATTATCTAGTCCATAAGAACCTGATGACCCAGCTAACTTATGGCAGATAGTTCTAAATTGCATTAAATTCTTTTCATTATACGGGTCGGCTTTGAGTTTACTCCAACATTCCTCTAAAGCTGTGACTTTTTCTGGCAATGAAGAAATATAGGCTTGTTTAAGTTGCGCAATTTTTTCTTGCGCTTCAGATGATAACTCAGGCATTAACCGTAAGAAGCTTGTTAATTGTTTCTATGAGTGTTGTCACTTGAATTGGCTTTGGTAAAAATTCACTGCATCCAGCTTTTAACGCATTAACTTTGTCATCGATATTCAGTGATGCTGACATACCAATAATTGGGGCTTTACTATCTGACTCTGTCAATGTTTTTGCTACTACCGTGCCATCTAATTTTGGTAGTTGCATATCTAATATGATCAAATCTATTTGATTTGTTTTACATTTCTGAAGAGCCTCTTTGCCATCATAGGCAACAAAGGTTTTATAGCCGTGATCATGCAAGTAAATCTTCAATAGCTCAACTAAATCCTCATCATCTTCTACAATTAAAACTTTATAAGAAGGGCTTTTTGATGAACACAATGACTCATGTTTAGAAAAAAGTTCAGCGCGAGGAGCTCTTACAGTTAAGGTAAATATTGATCCTTGTCCTAGTTTAGAATTTAGTTTTAAATTTCCTTCTAGTTTCTTTGCAAGTCGTAAACTTATGGCAAGACCTAAGCCTGTGCCTTTTTTTCTTTTAGTATCGCCGCGATTATAAGCCTGGAATATTAATGCTTGATCTTTATCAGATATACCCGGCCCAGTATCTTTCACAGTAACGCAAAGAATATCGTTTTCCCAATCAAATTTAGTTTGCACTTCGCCTTTTTGAGTATATTGAAATGCATTGCCTAAAAGATTTATTAAAATTTGTTGTAATCTAATCTGATCTGTATAGATTAAATTAGGGACGCTGGGACTAACTTCAAGATTAAATAATAGGCCTGTATTTTCTGCATGAGAGGCAAATATTTGCTTAATATCATCAATAAGTACATCAATTTTGACGGGTCCTATACTTATCAACAATTTATCTTCTTCTAATTGAGCATGTTCCAAAACATTGTCAATTAAAGATAGTAAATATTGAGCATTTCGCTCAATTGCTTTAATGCGCCGATATTTCTCATCATCTGGTGAGTAATTATTGGCTAATACATTTGAATATCCCAATATCGATGATATTGGAGTTCTAAATTCGTGAGACATGCCTGAAATAAAACGTGATTTTGCATTGTTTGCGAGTTTTAGCAATTCATTATTTTTTACTAAATCTTTTTGTGCGTCTTGCAGCTGCTCTGTTAACTTCCGTAATTTTATATTTAGCAATCTACTTTCATTCGAGACTTGTGTTGTTTGTTGTTGTCGTAAATATTCAGATTTTGCATCAAGCATTAATACATAACGGTTTTGGTTTATTGTAATAATGTTGATACTAGCGACCTTGTTATTTTTAAGGCTTACTAAAGGTAGTGCTATATATGTTTCATCTTCCAAACCTGCAAGAAACTGGAACTCTTCTATACAATTACTACCTATTTCAAGATTAGGTAGCTGATAGTGACTTAAATTCCCATAATGTGAGACATAGTTATTATGTTTATCGACCACTACTACAAGTGGCTTCATTTTTTCAGCTGCTATTGCATACAAATTCTCAGCAATTTTTTCTGAATGTTGCTTCATGAAAGAAGCTTAACTCCCAATTCATGAAATGCTGTATCTACATTTTCCCCTGTCTTAGCACTGGTTACAAACAGTGACCACTTTTTTGCATTGATGTTATTGATTTGAGAATCTTCTAGCTCCCTTTCTTTTGTTAAATCTATTTTATTAATCAACATGCAAAATGGAATATTATTAAAGTTCATTTGCATATGCTCATAGAGCTCAAATGCAGTATCAATTGTATCTTTTCGCGTACTGTCCGCTACTAATAGATACCCTGCAGATCCTTTTAAATAATTGTTGTCAAGTGTTGTGAATTTATCTTTACCTGCAATATCCCAAATCAACAATTTCAATATTGTTTCACTATCCATTACAATTTCTTTTGCGTCTACTTTTACACCTACAGTGCTTAAATATTTTTCAGAAAATATATTCTTAACAAAACGTGCCGTTAAACTGGTTTTTCCAACTGCAAAATCGCCAATTAAACAAATTTTTTTATTGATGGTAATCACTCTAATACAAACGAGTTTAATATAAATATAAAAGACAAAAATGTTTATTATATATTTAGAAACTTTACGTTCTTTTACAATTACATAATTACTAAGATTTATATAAAATTTAATTCTATATTATTGTACTGGTTCTAAACGATATCCATGTTGATACACTGAAGATAAATTCCATCCGTTTTCATCATTGATTTTAAGCTTGCGTCTTAATCGACTAACATGTGTATCCACTGTGCGGGTATTGATTTCAGGGTTCCTTCCCCAAACAGTCTCAAGGAGATATCCTCGCGACAATATTCTTCCAATATTACGAAATATAAATAATGTCAGCTCATATTCTTTTTGTGTTAGATCAATGTTTTCTTGATTACAACTTACAGTGCGTCTTTTTAAATCTATCGTATATGGCGAAAAATCAAGGACTGTTTCATCATCTTCTATTGGGTTATTTCTTCTTGAGATTGCTCCAATCCGCGCCAACATTTCAGCACGCTTAATGGGTTTAGACATATAATCATCTGCGCCTGCTTCCAGAGCAGTTACGACATCTTCTTCGCGATCACGTCGAGTAATAAAAAGAATCGGCACATCCCAGTCTAAATTTTTACGCGCCCATTGTAATACTTGCAGACCAGTCATATCTGGGATTTCCCAATCCAATATCAGGACATCAAAGCTTTCTTTTTTAAGAGCTCTAATAATATGGCTCCCTGAATGAAACGAATAGCAACTATATCCAGCATCTGTAAGCCAAACTTCTACAAGCTTAACTTGATCAAGATCGTCTTCAAGTAATGCAATTCTCATTTTTATACCCTTTCTAGAATTGCTAATTGCACATTGCGTGCTTAAGAAAAAATTCAGGAAATTTTTTACACAATTATATGATTATAAAACAATTACAAATTAGATGTGATTTTACAATTAAATGGAGATAAATTGGCTATGATTTAGGGAATTGCTAATTAATCATCGCAGTAAAATCGTATCCCCTAAAAGTGCTAAATCTAAGGCATAGACATATTTTTAATCATTTCATCTCCAAAGCCTGAAGTACTCACAAGCGTTGCCCCAGGCATTAATCTTTCAAGATCTTCCTGCACCTCTTTTGAAGTCCCAGGTCGACGACCTTTTGCTTGAAAACCTGCCCGTGCGCGAGCTAAATCGTAGGTTACGGTTTTTGATGCAATGGCACCTGAGATACCAGTAACAACTAAATCAGCTGCTTCATCCCAACCCATAAAGCGCAACATCATTTCAGCAGATAAGATGATGGAGCCTGGGTTGACACGATTCTTGCCTGCATGAGTAGGTGCTGTGCCGTGCGTTGCCTCAAAACATGCAACGTCATCAGAAATATTTGCACCTGGTGCAATGCCAATACCGCCCACTTGTGCCGCGAGGGCATCAGATATGTAATCACCATTTAAGTTTAGTGTTGCAATAACGTCATAGTCTTCAGGTTTTAATAAAATCTGCTGTAAAAAATTATCTGCTATAACATCTTTGATAATGATTTCATCTCCAGTATTTGGATTTTTTATTTTACACCAGGGTCCTTCGCCAATTATTTCGGCATTAAATTCCTCTAACGCTAACTCGTATCCCCAATTTCGAAATGCACCTTCAGTGAATTTCATGATATTCCCTTTGTGTACCAAGGAAACAGAACTACGATTATTATTTATTGCATATTGAATGGCTTTACGTATCAAACGGACTGAGCCCTCTTTTGATACGGGTTTAATGCCAATACCTGAAGTTTCTGGAAATCTTATTTTTGTTACATGCATCTCCTCACGCAAAAACTTGATGACTTTTTTTGCCCCTTCGCTTTGTGCTTCCCATTCAATACCTGCATAAATGTCTTCAGTATTTTCTCGAAAGATCACCATATCTGTAGTAGCCGAATCTTTCATAGGTGTAGGTGTTCCTGAGAAATAGCGAATTGGCCGCACACAGGCAAATAGGTCTAGTATTTGTCGAATCGCTACATTTAATGAGCGCATCCCTTCCCCCACAGGGGTCGCCAGCGGCCCTTTAATTGAAACGATATATTTTTTCATCACTTCAAGTGTTTCTTCAGGCAAGAACTCATGCTCGCCATATAAACGTGCAGCTTTTTCACCTGCATAAATTTCCATCCAACAGATACGACGTTGATCATTGTAAGCTTTCTTAACCGCAGCTGTGACAACACGGCGCATCACTGGAGTAACATCTATACCAATGCCATCGCCTTCTATGAATGGAATGATAGGGTTATCAGGAACATCCAAAGTTTTATCCGGATTAAGTTTAATGGCTTCACCTTGTGCAGGGATCTGGACATGCTCGTAGGGCTTATGCGCCATAAATGAACCTCTCAAAGAAATAAATAATTTGAAGAATTATAATTGAAATATAACAGACATGCCTTATAAGTATTTACTTACACAGATGCACAAAGACATAAAAAAATCCCGACATGTAATTTCACAACATGTCGGGATTGAATATATTAAAAACTAGAATTGTTATCCAGTAGCTGCTTTAGTTTCAAACTGTGCTTCTTCTGTAGAACCAGTTAGCGCAGTAACCGATGACTGGCCACCCTGAATTGTAGTCGTTACATCATCGAAATATCCGGCACCGACTTCTTGCTGGTGACTAACAAAGGTATAACCACGCTCACGTGCCTTAAACTCTGGCTCTTGCACCATGTTTACGTAAGCTGTCATGCCTTCTTTTACGTAACCTTGGGCTAAATCAAACATGTGGTACCACATGTTATGAATGCCTGCCAAAGTTATGAATTGATACTTATAACCCATAGCCCCTAATTCACGTTGGAATTTAGCAATGGTGGCATCATCCAAATTTTTCTTCCAATTAAAAGAAGGTGAACAATTATAGGCAAGTAATTGTTCTGGATGTTTATTGCGCACACCCTCAGCAAAGTTTTTAGCAAACTCAAGATCTGGAGTGCCGGTTTCACACCAAACTAAATCGGCATATTCTGCATAGGCAACCCCACGCGATATCGCTTGTTCCAAACCATTTTTTACACGATAAAAACCTTCAGAGGTACGCTCTCCAGTTAAGAAAGGCTTATCACGTTCATCACAATCAGAGGTAATAAGATTAGCGGCTTCAGAATCTGTACGGCCTAAAATTATAGTCGGCACTCCCATTACATCTGCGGCAAGACGAGCAGCGTTTAGCTTTTGACATGCCTCTTGAGTCGGTACAAGTACTTTGCCGCCCATATGCCCACATTTTTTTACGGCAGCTAGCTGATCCTCAAAGTGCACTCCTGCAGCACCTGCAGTAATCATGTTTTTCATTAACTCAAATGCATTAAGTACGCCTCCAAAGCCGGCTTCAGCATCGGCAACAATGGGTACGAAGTAATCTATATCGCCATCATCGCGCGACCATTGAATTTCATCTGCTCGCTTGAATGCGTTATTGATTCTACGCACAACGGTAGGCACAGAGTCATAGGCATAGAGAGACTGGTCAGGGTACATAGTTTCACTGGTATTGGCATCTGCTGCTACTTGCCAACCAGATAAATAAATAGCTTTGATTCCAGCCTTGACTTGCTGAACCGCTTGACCTCCAGTTAGTGCGCCCAGACAATTGATATAGTCTTCTTCATTCACTAACTTCCAAAGTTTTTTTGCACCACGTTTTGCAAGTGTATGTTTAACTTGCAAAGAGCCTCGAAGACGTACCACATCTTCGGCGGTATAATCACGTCGAGTATTTTTCCAGCGAGAATTAGTTGCCCAATCCTTTTCTAGTTCTTTTATTTGTTTAGCTCTATTCTTACTCACGATCGCCTCCTTCAAAATAACCCTGATATAAATATTTTAATTCTAGTTATAGAATCTTCATCAAGCCGCAAGTTGACCGTACATACTAACAGATACTAAATTAGAGTTACTATTAATATTGAGAAATTGGTCATGCAAGCCATCAATAGGTAAATAAGAATAATGTACGACTAGTAACAAACCCTGATTCGCTACCTATCATGGGGTATATTTGGAGCAACTATCCTTACACAGTCGCTGCAAAATCCAATCAATATGAGCTATCAGATTGGCAATATAGGGACCCAGGTTATAACGTTTAGCAAGGAGCCAATTGCATGCAATTTACAACAGCCGACCTCTGTGATGAACACGAGAGCCGTATTTCAGTCGCCCAGCCTCTATTTCGTAATTATGGGGGCAATACATCTTATTGTGGGAAAATTAGTACGATTAAATGCTTTGAAGATAACTCTCTCGTGCGAGAGGCACTAAAAAGCCCTGGAGCTGGGCGAGTGTTAGTGATAGATGGAGGTGGCTCAACACGTAGAGCATTAGTTGGCGATTTACTGGCACAAGCGGGTGCAGATAATAATTGGGCAGGTATTGTCGTATACGGATGTATTCGCGATTCAGGAGTCATTGCAACAATCAATATTGGCTGCAAGGCCATAGCTACTTTACCGCTTAAAACCGAAAAAAAAGGCATTGGAGAAAAAGAAATTCCGGTCCATTTTGCAGATGTAGATTTTATTCCTGGTCAATTTCTTTATGCTGATGAAGTCGGAATTATCGTCAGCACAAAAGACTTACTGGCCTAAGACAGATGTTAAATTATGAGCCCGATCTTCTACGATTACGATTTTAGCATTACATGCATCG
>JBFGJY010000083.1:0-9988 GCA_041576975.1 Gammaproteobacteria bacterium
AATCAGTTTCGTGTGCGTGCTTATCGTTCGGCCGTAAAAACTATAGAAGGCTTAGACCTGGATCTTGTTGAAATTATTGAGCATGAGGGAGTAAATGGTTTGATCAGACTTCCCTATATTGGCAAGAGTATTGCCTATGCAATTTACGAAATGGTTGCAACCGGCAAGTGGAATCTACTTGAGCGGCTTAGAAGTTCACTTAAGCTCCCAAATGTGTTTCAAGTAATCCCGGGTGTAGGTCCTGTACTTGCAGAGAAAATTTATTCAACTTTGAATGTTCAAACATTAGAAGAACTTGAAACTGCCGCATATAAGGGCGTGCTTGTAAATATACCTGGTGTTGGAGAACGAAGACAAAGAATGATTCGAGAAACCTTGACATCAATGCTTAGTGATACGCGACGCTTGTATCATCTTGAGCATAATGGTCCAACTGTAGAACTTTTATTAAGAGTCGATCGACTTTATCGCAAAAAAGCAGTAGAAGGCACTCTTAAAACTATAGCGCCTAGACGATACAATCCATCAGGTGATTCTTGGTTGCCAATTTTTCACTATCAAGAAAACAATTGGCAATTTACGGCGATGTTTTCAAACACAGAACGTGCTAATCGGCTACATAAATTAAAAGATTGGGTTATCGTGCTTGCCTATGATAGTGAACATCATGAATACCAAAGAACAATTGTGACGGAAACTACAGGCCCACAAAAAGGTAAGCGAGTTGTGAGAGGCTATGAACTTGAGTGTGCAAAATACTATAAAAATAGATAAGTAATCCAAGCTTACAAATGGTATAAATGCCTCTATTATTTATACCTTTAACAGATTTTTTAAATTAAATATATAACTAAATTATTTAAAATCTTACTGCTATGAAAGAAGAAGTTTGGTCATTAGGAATCATCATAGGAAGCACATTATTTGTAGGCGTGATCTTAGGTACTTTAATTTACTTTTTTGATTTACAGTCGCATGTAAGAAGCCTTCTTGAATGGATTGATACACAAGGAGTATGGGCACCCATTTTATTCATTCTAATAGACATTGTAATTGTGATTGCTTTAATTCCTGGGGTTCTGATCACAATGGGGGCCGGCTTTTTATTCGGCGTAGTAATGGGTTCTATTTATATAATAACTGCTACCACAATAGGTGCGGTACTTGCATTCATATTGGCACGTTATCTTTTATCTGAGCGAACAATAGAATATTTGCGTTCATATCCTCGCCTCAAATTTGTTGACCAACTGCTTGCTGCAGAAGGCTGGAAAATAGTATTAGTTACACGATTAATTCCTTTTTTTCCATTCAAGCTTTCTAACTATTTATTTGGGCTGACAAAGTTTAAGTTACGCGATTTTTTTATTGGCACATTTTTTGGGATTTGGCCAATAACAATATTCAATGTTTATGTTGGGTCAATCACTGCAGATCTTTCAACATTGGGAGCCCCATCTGAGAAAACAAATCTAGAATGGATTTTTTATATTTGCGGGTTTGTAGTAACAATCTTTGCTGTAATTTATCTTAGTCATCGTGCTCGTCAAGCGTTAAAAAAATACCTCCCTGACACAGAAAAACATTTAACTACGGGCACTCAATAGTGTGAGATTTAATTGGCTACCGTGGAAATATATTATACGTGTAGTTGCACGAGCTCATGGTTTTCTTGACCCAATAGCTCTACTTGGCCATATAAGTAGGTTCTCACAGCCATCAGAAGTAGCCGAACCCATCGAGTTACTTCGTGCTGGTGTTGTCTTTCATGCTAGGGGTTTAATCAATAGCCGAGTTATACAGCACAACCTTGATTGGGTATGGCCCTATTGGATCGAGCGTCAATTTGATCCCACCGATGATGCATTCGTGCCACGTGCATTTTCACTAACACACGTCAACCTCACTCATCGAAATTGGACTGCAATTGGAATCCCGAACTGCGAGGAACTACCGATTATGGATCCACGTGGTTTGCTAACACCATTTTGGGATAAATGGTCATTAGACACATGGATTGTAACCAATGAAGATTCAGCTTTATTGCCTTCACGCATGAGTACTGGAGAACAAAAACTTGACATACATGAAGGATTAGCAGTGGTCACACAGGCTAATAATAATGATTTAAGCTTGATAACACGTGCCGAAGTATCTGCCAAGAATCATCAGCCTATTTGCTGTTTAACTGTAGAGGCTTGCTCTAAAGTTGATGCATGGTTAGTCATTTCTTTACGGCCTTACAATCCCGAAGGAATTAGTTTTATCTACGATATAGAATTTTCTCAAGATCGCAAAAAATTGAGCGTCGATGAAACATCAACTATTATTTTTGATCATCCAGTAGATCGCTGCCATGCCTCTACATACCGAAAGGGCGATGTTTACATCCATCTTCATGATACAAGTGAACAATTTAACGCACACTGTGATGTTGGTATGGTTACAGCTGCAGCACTATTCGAGCTACAACCAAATCAACCCCGAAAAGTTCATGTGCATATTCCCCTAGAAAAAGCGTACGCCAAATCCACTATACGTAAAAGAAAACTGCCTTTGACACCCTGGGACAATTGCCTGCAAACAAAATGTCAATTAAATATTCCAGACAAAAATATCCAACAACTCTATGAAATCGCAGTACGTACTATAATTTTATGTTCTCCTGGTGAAGTCTATCCAGGTCCATATACCTATAAGCGGTTTTGGTACCGTGATGCTGCATTTATTGTTTATGGCTTGCTGTGCGCTGGACTAGTTGATCGTGCAGAACAAGCTTTGTTACATTTTCCAAAATATCAAGATCGGTCTGGTTACTTCCATTCACAACAAGGTGAATGGGACTCAAACGGTGAAGTACTATGGATATTGAAGCATTTTCATGAGTTTACAAAACGACTACCTGAAGGCATTGATTGGTGGCCAATAATTCAACGTGGCGCAAACTGGATCATAAAAAAAAGACTGCCTGAAGACAATTCTAGCTTGCATGCAGGCCTGTTACCCGCCGGCTTTAGTGCAGAGCATCTAGGCCCAAATGATTTTTATTATTGGGATGATTTTTGGAGCATTGCTGGACTAAAGGCTGCGGCTAGATTTGCAAAATTCTTTGGCAAAGAAAAAGCTCAAAATAAGTTTCAAGATGAATCCATCTCGTTAAGTAATTCGGTTAACAAAAGCCTAAACCAAGTAGCCAATCGAATTGATCGGGCTGCCATGCCGGCATCCCCACATCGCCGAATGGATGCAGGCGCAATTGGATCATTAGCCGCAGGTTATCCACTGCAAATCTTTTCAGCAAGAGATGCAAGATTATTAGATACAACTGATTTTTTATTAGAGCACTGTTTTGTGGATGACGGTTTTTTTCAAGACATGATTCATTCTGGCATCAATCCTTATTTAACCCTCCATGTTGCTCAAGTTTTATTAAGAGCAGGTGATAGGCGTTTTATCAAATTAATTAATAAAGTTGCAAAACTCGCATCACCAACAGGTCAATGGCCAGAAGCAGTGCATCCGCGTACCTTTGGTGGATGTATGGGTGACGGTCAACATGCATGGGCTGCCGCAGAATGGATTATTATGTTGCGTAATTGCTTTGTTAGAGAAGAAGGTAATTATTTAATTCTATGTGCTGGAATACTACCTCAATGGTTGGATAAAGACGAGGATCTTTATTTTGGCCCTGCTTACACCTCCTTTGGAAAAATTAAAATATGTGTTAAACCAAAAACGGACAAGATAACTGTTAGTTGGGAATGTATTTGGCAACAAAGGCCTACAAAAATTGTAGTACAACTACTTGAATATTCACCTGTTACAACGAGTCCAAGTTCAAATTCGGTCGAACTTTTTCAAGCAAAAAATAAATCATGAATATTGTAATGATGACAAATACTTACTCACCTCATGTAGGGGGTGTGGCAAGATCTATTGAGGCTTTTACAACGGAATATCGTCAAAGAGGCCATCGAGTCTTAGTGGTAGCACCAATGTTTGACAATGTACCTGAAAATGAACATGACGTTATCCGTATACCTGCAATACAGAATTTTAATGGCAGTGATTTTTCTGTCGCACTGCCGATCCCAGGCATACTGTCAAATACCATGCAAAAATTCGAACCCGATGTAATACATTCTCATCACCCATTTTTAATAGGCTCAAGAGCATTACGCATTGCGCATACCCATGAAATACCATTGGTGTTTACACACCATACGAAATATGAGGAATACACTCATTATGTACCTGGAGACTCGCAAGCGCTCAAGAGGTTTGTAATAGAATTATCAACCAATTATGCCAACCTATGTGACCAAGTTTTTGTGCCGAGTGAAAGTATCGCTGCAATAGTGCGTGAACGTGGTGTTAAGACACCTGTTGCAGTTGTACCTACAGGTGTGAATTTGAGTCGATTTAAAAATGCTGACGGCTTAAAGTTTCGCAAATCCATTGGTATTTCAAAAGATGCTTTTGTTATCGGGCATCTAGGTCGCTTGGCTAAAGAAAAAAATTTGGAGTTTTTAACTCATGCTGTAATTTCTTTTCTCAAAAAACATGCGCAAGCAAATAAGGTTTGTTTTTTATTGGCTGGCGAAGGGCCAATGAACAATGTGATTCAGGAAATGTTTGCAGATAACAACTTATCAAATCAACTTTACACTGTAGGTATTTTGGATTCAAATGAAGTTGCAAATGCTTATAATGCAATGGATATTTTTGCTTTTGCATCTAAAAGTGAAACTCAAGGCATGGTGATCACTGAAGCAATGGCAGGTGGTGCTCCAGTTGTAGCAATTGATGCCCCAGGAGTAAGAGAAGTAGTTCGTGATCAAATCAATGGCAGATTACTTCAAAGTGAAAATATTGATGAATTTACTGCAGCTTTAGACTGGATTGAATCAAAATCAATAAAAGAAAGACAAGAATTACAAAAACAAGCAGAAGCTACAGCAGTTGAATTTTCAATGCAGCGCTCTGCAGACAAAGCACTAGAACACTACCAAAGGATTAAAAGCCAATCTCTCTCATCTCGTAACGAAGAATATTTTTCATGGGCCTCTGCACTAAATTTTATTGAAGCAGAATGGGAAAGGCTAAAGGGAATAACGGATGCTGTCGGGGCTGCCATAAATCCTGAGCAATCTGAAGATTAATCGATCGCGATGGTACATCAAATAGAAGTATTTTTACGCGAAATACGTCGTTGGTTCAGTCGAAGCGAATGGATGATACGTGTACTTGGTTTACCTATTTCTAAAGATATATCTGTCAAATCAGGTCTAATTATCATTCAGATTGATGGTTTATCTCACACTCAATTAAAACGTGCAATTAATGATGGCAATATGCCATTTCTAAAAAAACTTCAAAAATCTGAGCATTATCGCCTGCACTCACTTTATTCCGGTCTTCCTTCTAGTACACCCGCATTTCAAGGTGAACTTTTCTATGGAGTAAAAACAGCAGTGCCTACATTTAGTTTTATGGATCGTAACACCAGAGACGTGCACCGCATGTATGAGCCCAATGCCGCTTTAACAGTAGAAGATTCATTAAAACAACAGGGTGAACCCTTGTTAAAAGGAGGTAGTGCTTATTGCGATATCTATGCAGGTGGTGCGGAGGAATCTCATTTTTGCTCCTCTTCTTTTGGATGGGGAGGCATATTGCGTGCGGCCAACCCATTTGTATTAATTTTTTTCTTAATAACTAACATGTTTAGTTTATTGCGTACATTCGCACTATTTCTTCTAGAAATCCTTCTTGCTATCGTAGATTGTATTTCTGGTTTTATTCAAGGTCGTGATCTGATAAAAGAGCTTAAATTTATTCCAACACGCATCACGATCTGCATACTACTAAGAGAGCTCGTTACAATTGGGACAAAAATTGATATTGCACGCGGTTTACCCATCATACATTTAAATCTCATTGGCTATGATGAACAAGCCCATCGAAGAGGACCGAGCTCTAGATTTGCTCACTGGTCACTTAAAGGAATAGACAGAGTTGTTAGAAGAATATGGCGTGCTGCACATCACTCTAAACGACGGCATTATGATATTTGGATTTATTCTGATCATGGCCAAGAAGATGTGCTTGCTTACCCAAAGTTACATGGACACAGCATTGAGGAAGCAATAGCTGATGTTTTTAAAACTACTACCGATCATGCAAATAATTATGCTGAATCGCGCGGCATTGAATCACAACGTGCACGATTACTTGGTGGTAATAAAATTCAAAAACTACTTTCTACTTATGTAGATGTATTGACAAACTCAAATACTAATGGCCCAGTTATTGCGGCAATGGGTCCACTCGGACAAGTGTACTCCCCGTATCAACTATCTGTGCAACAACGGGACCAAATTGCAAAACAGCTTGTGACTACAGCTAAAGTTCCATTAGTGCTTGTTAAAGATGGATTAAGTAACGCAATCGCATGGGTGCAGAATAAACGTCTTTCCTTGCCTCAAGATCGTGCTCAAGTATTTGGTGCAAATCACCCTTTTTTAAATGAACTTACTAATGATTTTATACGCGTTTGCCATCATAAAGATGCGGGTGACTTTATAATTTGCGGATGGTATAGCGGCGTACCCTACCAATCTTTTCGCCTAGAAAACGGGTCACATGCAGGACCCGGTGAAAATGAGACACATGCCTTTGCGTTATTGCCTGGTGACACTTTATTACCTGATAGCCAGGTGGATTACCTACGTCCAATGGATCTACGCCAAGCTGCACAAAATATACTTGGACATGAGGAAGTACAACTTACAACTAAATCATCACGAAACAGTAGCAAACAAAAATCATTACGTATCATGACCTACAATGTGCATAGCTGTATTGGAATGGATGGCAAAGTTTCCCCAGAACGGATTGCACGTGTAATCGCGCGCTATGAACCTGATGTTGTTAGCTTACAAGAATTAGATGTAAAAAAAATTCGCACCGGTACAGTTGATCAAGCACATCACATCGCACAAATGTTGGAGATGGAATTTCATTTTCATCCAGCCATTCATATCGAAGAAGAACGTTATGGCGATGCCATACTCACACATTTACCGATGAGACTAGTTAAGGCAGATATTCTTCCAAAAATTTCGGGCAGCCCATCATTTGAACCTCGAGGTGCAATTTGGGTACAAGTTGAGGTCAATGGCACACCCATACAAATAGTGAATACTCATCTTGATTTGAGATCTCGCCCACGCCGTGCACAACTAGAAGCATTACTTGGTGCGAACTGGTTAGGACATTCTGATTGTAATGGTACGATAGTATTTTGTGGAGACTTTAATACTCTACCCTCTTCTGCACTGTATCGCCAAATCAGCAATCAGTATAAAGATTCACAATATAAAAGCAGTAAGAAAGGCCTGCGTGGAACTTTCTTTACACGCTTCCCCTCTGCACGCATTGATTACATTTTTGTAGATAAAGCAACAGAAGTAATAACAACTTATGTGCCGAATACAGAACTTACTCGTATTGCTTCAGATCATTTACCACTCATCTCAGAGATACAAATAGCTACTTAGTTTTATTGAGCATTCGTAGCAAAATAATTGTTAGCGAATGATTGTACTATTTAATTTTTAAAGCCCAACTAATTCTGCATGGATATTATGTTCTTTTGCCAGCTTTACAAATGTTACTGAAGGTATTACATCGGGATCATATACAATGATCATTAAATGTGGTTTTTCATCGTGAAAAGATGCAGCAAAAACCCCATTTTCATGTAAAAGTACATCGCGAAAATCTTCTAGATTTCCATGAGACAAGCTTTCGTCTATGTGCAAAGTTACATCTACCGTATTTGGTTCCATATTTTCTATCCTAATAAGAAAATTTTACGCTATATAAGAGTTTACTATATCCCACTTACTAATAATTTAAACTCAGATGAGTGGAATATATGTTGATATATATCAAATTACACAATTACCTTAAATGATCTCATCACTTTTTTGGTGATTTCGTTTAGAATTTAGACGATGACCTTTGCAAATTACACGCAAAATTCAACGCGTGCTATTTTCTTTGAGTCACGTCTTTTGACTAGTTGGTAAAATTGATATTAAGGGAGAAACAATAAATGGATTACAAAAAAATATTACTTACAGGACTGTTCTTGTCAGCCCCAATGCTGGCAAATGCCACCAATGGTTATTTTACACACGGAGTAGGAATTAAAAGCCGCGCACTTGCCGGTGCAGGTGTCGCATTTCCACAAGATGCGATGGCAGCTGGAACCAACCCTGCAGGTATGGCGTTTGTTGGGAATCGTTTTGATGTGGGTGCCGTCTTATTCAGTCCAGATCGCAATTACTCAACCTCTAGTAGTACAGCAAATGGAATATTTCCAGCATTTACGGTTGGCCCGGCATCACAAGAAAGTGGTGATGAATTATTCCTAATTCCTAGTTTCGGTATTAATAAAATGATTACCGAGAATGATGCAATTGGATTTTCTGTATATGGGAACGGAGGATTGAATACGACCTATAGCGGTGGGGGCGGATCTGCAACTTTTGATCCTGACGGCCCCCTAGGGCCCGCACCTGTTACGACATTTCCTGGTGTATTTGGAGCTGGAACAGCAGGTGTGGATTTATTCCAAATCTTTTTTAACTTCTCCTATGCACATAAATTTAGCGAAAACCTATCCGTAGGAATTAGCCCCATCTTTGTAGTACAAGGCTTTCGCAATAATGGTTTAGATCAATTTTTTCGATTCACCAAGACCTTTGCTGAAAGCGGTTTTACCCAAATGCCTACTGACTTAACTCAAAATGGTCAAGACTATTCTTATGGCGGTGGTGTGCAAGTTGGAGCACTTACAAAAGATCTGATTGGAAATATTGATTTTGGAATTTCCTATCGTTCAAAGATGTATATGGATGAGTTTGATGATTATGCAGATTTATTCGCCGAAGACGGTGATTTTGATATCCCCTCAACCTTATGGGCAGGATTAGCAGCAGATCTAACAAAAAATATCACTCTAGTATTTGATTACCAAAAAATTTGGTATGAAGATGTTGATGCAATCAGTAATGATTTTCAAAGAATTGGTAATTGCCCAAACCCTTTTAGCCCAGGAGGGAATTTTGAAAACTGTCTGGGTGGCGATGATGGTGCAGGATTTGGGTGGGATAATATCGATGTGTTTAAACTTGGATTGCAATGGCAGGCCACACCGAAAACGACGTGGAGAATTGGCTATAGTCATACTGATCAACCCATCGATAGTGATCAAGTACTATTTAATATTTTGGCTCCCGGAGTAATAGAAGACCATGTTACTGCAGGCTTTACCTATCAAACTCAAGATATGGGTGAACTCAATTTTGAAGCCATGCATGCCTTACATCATTCTCAAGATGGAGTTAATCCCTTAGATCGAACCCAATCGATTCGTCTTAAGATGAAACAGTATGAGCTTGGGTTCGGCTGGTCTAAGGAATTTTAGAAACTAGCGAAATAAAAATAGCACCATTTAAAAGCTATTTATTATTTGTTGAGGCGCAAGCAAGTGATACACTTGCTGCCAATTGTTGTGCAATAAAAATAATAAAGCTCTTCATAAGTTCATAATCTCATGCCAAAACCAACTTTAGATAGTTCACATCCAATGATGCGCGCCATTCAATACATTGAGTGGGCAGGCCTGGTGTTGATTACACTGGCAACCATTATTGCAATTGGTCAGGAATTATTTGTGGTAATTAAACAAGGCCGAGTCGAACTACATGACATACTGTTGTTGTTTATCTACTTAGAAATTCTTACTATGGTTGCTTTATACTTTACCAGCGGCAAGCTTCCGGTACGTTATCCTATTTACATTGCCATTGTTGCAATCGCAAGATATATCGTGCTGAGCATGAAAGAAATGAATGCACTAGATATTATTTGGCTTGCTATTGCGATTCTATTACTCACAATGGCATCTCTAGTA
>JBFGJY010000084.1:0-8508 GCA_041576975.1 Gammaproteobacteria bacterium
GATTGATTATAAGCAGAAAAAAACGATTACACCTGCACTCTTAAATATTGAATATGCTGCATTCCCTGAAACCTATGAGACTTACCTACAACCTTTTTTGTTGGACTCAAATTTGGCAAATTTACAGACAAGTGGGTCGCTAGAGGGATCTATTGTGATTGACGATGCTATTGTTACTCAAGCTAATTTAAAACTTCAAAGATTATCAGTTGAAGATAAGCAAAAGCGGTTTGCGCTTACAAAATTAGATGGGGAAATAGGTTGGGGGAACCGTCATTTTGGTAGTGAGTACGCCATAGAATTTGATTCTGCAAATATATACAAGTTTCGACTTGGTCAAAGTAGGTTCTCTTTCTATAACCAAGGTGAGTCTCTAGTATTAAATCAAGCCGCTAGCGTGCCCATTTTAGATGGAGCAATAATTATAGAATCATTTCTGGTGGATCACCCGGGCACAAAAGATCAATCCATTTCTTTAGATTTAAGCCTAACTCCTGTATCAATGAAAAAAGTATCGTCCGTTTTCGGATGGCCAGAAATGAGTGGTAATCTTGCAGGTTATGCTCCTAGTGTAAGATATAAGCAAGGTGGTGTAGATGTACAAGGAGCATTGCTAATTAGGGCATTTGGAGGAACTACCACAATACATAATTTAAAAGCAAAAGATTTATTTAGTATTACTCCAAAGTTTTTTGCAGATATTCAAATGGATAATCTCGATCTAAGCACTCTAACAGAAACTTTTTCATTTGGTGAGATCACTGGAAAGTTAGATGGCTATATAAACAATCTTCAATTCGTTAGCTGGCAGCCTACACAGTTTGATGCATGGTTAGGTACACCAGAAGGTGATAAATCTAGACATCGGATAAGTCAAACAGCAATAGATAACCTTACGCAAGTAGGTAATGGAGTATCGAATATTTTTTCTAAAAGTTTTCTACGCTTTCTAGATAATTTTAGATATGATCGTCTAGGTATAGGTTGCCGACTAAAGAATTCCACTTGTAAAATGCGTGGAGTAAGTGATGGCAATAAAGGTTTCTATATTGTTGAAGGAAGTGGTATTCCTAGGATAGATATTATTGGATTTACAGATGAAGTGTCCTGGCCAATACTTACAGCTCGTCTTAAACGTGTTGTCGCTACTCAAGAACTAATTGTTCAGTGATAAATATGCTAGTAATAATTGTGTAAGAAATGTGCACGGGAACTTTACGTATATCGATACATCTAAATTACTAAGTAAATAAGGATAAATATGATGCAGCATAAATCAATCGTTAGCAGTTTTGTATTAGCATTTTTGCTTTCTGCATGTGTAACCATAAATATTTATTTTCCAGCCGCGGCCGCCGAAGATGCTGCTCGTGTAATTGTGCGTGATGTGTTGAATGAAGAAGATGTAATCGATTCTACTACTGAGAATGAGCAAAGTAGTAATCAATTACCATACGGCACTGCGTACTATGTAGCCACAACAATATTAAATATTTTAATTACTCCAGCTTATGCTGAAGCAGACATCAATATCAATACACCAGCAATTTCTGCACTACGTGCCAACATGAAGAATCGAGCGGCAAGCCTCAAACCCTACTATGTGAATGGTGCAGTAGGTCTAACCATCAATGCCGGAGTAGAGATTCGAGATCAATCAGTTATTCCACTTAAAGATCGTAATCAAGTAAAAAAATTAGTTGCCGACGAAAACCGTGAGCGCAGTGCTTTATATGCAGAGATTGCCAGGGCAAATGATCACCCCGAATGGGAAGCAGATATTCGTGCAACCTTTGCACGCGTCTGGGTTGAAGAGGTAGCCAGCGGTACATGGTATCAATCTGCCAATGGCAACTGGGTACAGAAATAATAAAATTTTCAAACTTCTAGATTAAAGGGATTGCCTATAGCTAGCCAGTACTATTTATAGCGGTTGTTTTTTTCTTTACTACGCCTTAGATTTTTGAAAGTAATCCTCTTATCTGATCAATAATGCCTTCTACTAGTAAATATTTGCTTCAATATTGCCTTATTTTTTGCTTCCAGGTATCTGCTACAATTTATACTTCTTATACATAGTGTGTTTTTCACCTTCGAATGCAAATGTTAAAAGAAAAAATAAACGAAATTATTTGGAAAGCAGATACAGATGATTTGCCTTGGTGGCAGGCATGGGGATTAGAAAGTCTTCGTTTTGTGCATATCATGGTAATCGATTTCATGGATGGGCAATTAAATTTACGCGCCATGAGTCTAGTATTTACCACCATACTCTCTATTGTTCCGCTTATCGCCGTTAGTTTTTCGGTAATGAAGGCGTTTGGCGTCCATAATCAAATGAAACCATTGTTGCTTAATTATTTGGCACCACTGGGCGCACAAGGTCAAGAAATCGCGCAGCAGATAATGGGTTTTGTAGATAATGTAAAAGTAGGCGCACTGGGAGGTGTGGGATTAGTACTTTTATTCTATATCATTGTACGATTAATACAGAAAATCGAATATGCATTCAATTACACCTGGAGAGTTCAACATACAGGCTCATTAGCAAGGAGGTTTAGTAATTACTTAAGTGTAATTATGGTTGGTCCGGTTTTAGTTTTTGTAGCACTTGCAGTTACGGGCACTGTCATGAATAGTGCAGTTGCGCAAGCCATTTTATCTGTTGAACCGTTTGGCACATTGTTGAATATTGGCACGCGCTTAGTGCCTTATCTACTTATTATTGCAGCTTTCACATTTACCTACTTATTTATACCAAATGCAAAAGTAAGGGTCATTCCAGCACTAATAGGTGGTATTGCAGCAGGTATATTATGGCAGACGGTGGGCTGGATATTTGCAACGGCAATTTCAGAGTCCATTACCACAAAGTACACTGCGATATATTCAAGTTTTGCATTTTTATTTGTCTTTATGATCTGGCTATGGTGGAGCTGGTTAATACTGCTCGTTGGCTCTAGCGTTGCATATTATAAGCAATATCCTGAATATTTGTTTATTAATACGCATGATCTTTACTTGACGAATAGGCAAAAAGAGGAGCTTGCCTTAAAATTGATGACAGTAATCGGGCAACATCTTTATGATAAAGCACCGCCCGTATCTATTAATGATTTAGTAGAAATCTTACATCTTCCCAAACAATTTATAGAACAGCAGTTGAATTTGTTTGAATCGCATGGATTGTTAGTTAGAGCCGATTCAGATATACCGACATATATTCCCGCACGCCCGTTAGAAGAGTTAAGCTTGAAAACGGTTATAGACACTGTGCGTGAACCCAGTCCTAATAGCCATATCAAATCTTCGTTAAGTCAAAAATTCCCAACAATAAATTCTTTATTGGGTAGAGTGGATAAAGAGATGGAACAAGTTTTAGGTAATAAAACTATTAAAGAGATTATTAAAGATCAAAACAGTTCTAACAATCAATCTATTGATAGTGCTGTAACTCCGATTACTACTGGGAGGAAAGAGTAGAATGAGTGAGCCAGCTCTTGAGGAGCTAAAATTAAAACTAAGAGAATTTGCTCAGGTGCGTGATTGGGAACAATTTCATAGTCCGAAAAATCTATCTATGGCGTTATCTGTAGAAGCTGCTGAGTTAGTAGAACACTTTCAATGGATGACTGAAAAACAGAGTACAGAACTTTCACCTCAGCGTCATGCTGCAGTTGCATTTGAACTAGCAGACATATTTATTTTTTTACTGCGACTCTCTGATCAACTAAATATTGATTTGATGGAAATAACAAAGCGTAAGATGGAGCTAAATAATAAACGTTACCCTGTAGAAAAGGTCAAAGGCAGCTCTAAAAAATATAGTGATTACGACTAACTGTGCATTATTTCTAAGCTTTCTAAAATCTTAGTAATTACTAGACCGAACACGTTTAAAGATTTCTAAAAAAATAGTGACAGAACCACTCCACACGCTTTCCATTGCTGAGAGTAAAATAACTATTCTTGGTACTGCGCATGTATCGCGGACGAGTGCGGAAACAGTAAAACAAATGGTGAGCTCTGAAGAATTTGATGTAGTTTGCATTGAACTTTGTCAAAGCCGTTATAACTCTATCATGCGCCCAAGCTTATTGGCTGAGATGGATTTATTCGATGTAATACGTCAAGGCAAGGCCAGTATGGTAACAGCAAGTTTAGCATTAGGCGCCTACCAACAAAGGTTAGCTGAGCAGCTAGGTATAGAACCTGGCATAGAAATGAAAACAGCAATTATAGAAGCAAATACGTTACATTTGCCGATTGTATTAATAGATCGTGAAATTGGCACAACGCTTAAGCGTGTTTATCACAATGTTCCGTTTTGGAAGCGTATATATCTGTTCGCAGGGTTATTTGCCAGCGTTTTATCTCGCGAAGAGGTATCCGAGCAAGAAATAGAAAAGTTAAAAAGTGGTGACATATTGGAAACCACATTTACGCAATTTTCAGAAGACGCTAAAGATTTGTTTATGCCATTAATTGATGAACGTGATCAATACATGGCTGCAAAATTACTTCAAACTATAGAAGAGCATAGAGGTAAAAATATATTAGCTGTAGTTGGCGCAGGCCATATAAAAGGAATGCGCAACTATTTAGAAAATAAAGGTCTTAATCCTCGCACAGTTATTAATGACTTAGATACAGTTCCAAGCAAGAGATCTTGGTTTAAAATTATTCCATGGGTGATTGTTGCGTTAATTTGTGTTGGTTTTTACCTCGGCTTCCAGAAGAGCCCTGAATTAGGGTGGAGCTTAATTTTTCAATGGATAGTGATTAATGGTTTTATGTCTGCATTAGGCGCGGCTATTGCGGGTGCGCATCTATTAACAATCTTGACTGCGTTTGTTGCAGCGCCAATTACTTCCTTGAATCCAACTATTGGAGCTGGAATGGTAACCGCAGCAGTTGAATTATTTATTCGTAAACCAACCGTAAAAGACTTTGGTGATTTACGTAAAGACACTACAACCGCCTTGGGCTGGCGCAAGAATAGAGTTGCAAAAATACTTTTAATATTTCTACTTAGCTCATTGGGCTCAGCTATTGGCACTTATGTAGCTGGTTTCAGGATTTTTGGTCAGTTAACCTAAGGATTAAAGATTTCGGTCAACAAATGAACTGGATCTTCGTGATTTTATTAGTTTAGCTAAGTCTGTTGCAATATGAGCAGTTTCATCAAGCAAAACATCTATAAATTCTTCGTCGTCATCTAGCTTGTTTAAATTACCTTCTGTGCCCTTTAGAAAAGTTTGATTTGAAGAGCGAGTAGCTTCGATTCGTTCATATTCTCTTTTTCTTGTAGATTCAAGCAATGAAATTGTTTTTTGGTTTCTTAGCTCATAATCAAGCTGTAAAATTTTAACTAGAGAATTGTATTTATCATCTTCTTTGACACGCGACTTGTGCATATTTGATGTGATATTGATGATTTGTTCATCAATTGAACCGTAATGGTGGCTGACCGGAGAGATAGAATTCCATGGTAAAGCATTTTTTAATGCACGTTCACCAAATTCCTCACCTGCAAATATCGTATTAAAATTAATATCAGGGACAACACCACGGTGTTGTGTACTGCCACCATTGATCCTGAAATATTGTGCAATCGTAGCTTTCAACTGACCTAGTTTTGCATCCCGATTAGAATCAAAATTATTCAAATCAACAAGTTGCTGTACAGTACCTTTTCCAAATGTTGTTTCACCAACAACAACTCCACGTTGATAATCTTGAATTGCACTAGCAACAATTTCGGAAGCAGAAGCACTGAACCTGTCGACTAAAACAACTAAAGGTCCTTGATATGAAATACTTGAATTACGATCCCGGTGAACTTCAATATGACCACTTGAATCACGAATTTGAACTATAGGGCCTTCATCAATAAATAGCCCAGTTAGCTGTGTAGCTTCTGATAGTGATCCGCCACCATTGCTACGTAAATCTAAAATCAATGCATCAATTTTTTCAGATTTTAATTCGGTGATCAGGTTATCTACATCCCGTGTGGTGCTTCGGTAATCACTTTCACCGCGCTGATATGCCGCAAAATCAATATAAAATGTCGGCACATCAATTACACCAATTTTGTAAGTTTGAGACCCTTGAGGAATTACTATTACTTCGCTTTTTGCGGCTTGTTCTTCTAATTTAATTTTGTCACGAGTGATTTGAATTTCTCTAATCTTAGCTGCTTGACCTTCCTCCCCAGGTAAGATTTGTAATTTTACATTTGTTCCTTTAGCTCCGCGTATAAGTTCAACGACTTCTTCTAAACGCCATCCAACAACATCTTTGAATTGATTTTCATTTTGCTGCGCAATACCTACAATTCTATCGCTGGCATGTAATAAATCACTTAAATCTGCAGGTCCACCAGGGATGATTTTTTCCACAAGCGTATAATCACCTTCAGTACGAAGTAAGGCACCGATTCCCTCAAGGGATAGACTCATTCTTATTTCAAAGTTTTCAGAAGATCTTGGTGATAAATAATTAGTATGTGGCTCAAGTGTACTAGCAAATGCGTTTATAAATATTTGAAACACATCTTCAGCATCAGTTTGTTGGCTACGCTTGACGATACCATTATAACGTTTTTCAAGCGTCTCTTTGATATCGCTAGAGTTTTTATCTGCAAGCATTAAAGTTAGCACATCATTTTTAACACGTTTTCTCCAAAATTCATTTAGTTCATCTTTATTAGCAGCCCAATTGAGATTTGAGCGATCTATTATTAATTCTTCATCTAAAGTGAAATCGAAATTTTCATTAAGGAGGTCTAAAGCGTATAGGATACGTTCATCAACGCGCGCCTGATACAAGCTAAACATTTGAAAGGGTGCGCTTAATTGAGAATGATTTAAAGCATCATCAAGTTTGAATCGAAAAATCTGAAAGCTGTCAATATCTTTTTGATAAAAATAACTTCGATTCGGATCTAATGCCTCAATATATGAGTCTAGAATTTTATCGGACAAAGAGTTATTAATTTTAAAGGTTTTATAATGATATTTGTCTAAAAAATGAGTAATAAGCTTTGTTGCCCTATTGTGTTGATTATTAGGTGCTAAGAGAGAACTTGTATTGCTATAAGAATAAGAGCTAACTGCGAATAGTGTTGCAGTAGTTACAATTATAAATATTTGACGAGGAAGTAGTTTAATCAAGGTTGCAATAGACATTGAAATATCCATATATCAATTGTCAAATTAGTTAATTATTAGGTTAAGCAATGACTCATTTATATGCTCTAAGTATATAGGCAAATTAGACTAAATGGGTGTGAACTAGGTATCCAAATACCGACCTAAGACTGTGATTAAATACCAGTATATACTATGTAACCAATTGATTGTAAGAACTATATTTAACTTGCTATGCTTTTAGTGTAAAAGTAGGCCTTAAATGCCTAATTGGGGTGATACAAGGCATAGTGGTAATGATAGATAAACAAAATAATACCAAAATTTAATAAGTTAATTATAAAATCCATTGACTGACTATCAAACTGTCGTAATTGGAAAAAGTGATACTGTACAGACACTTTTTCTCAATCGGGCCAATCGTCATGGCCTTATTGCTGGTGCAACGGGCACCGGAAAGACTGTTACTTTGCAGATTCTTGCCGAGGGTTTTGCTCAAGCTGGAGTACCGGTATTTGCTGCAGACATTAAAGGTGACTTGAGTGGCATAAGCCAAGCCATCGAAGAAAAACCGAAACTAGTAAAACGAGCTAGTGAGACAGGTGTCGAAAATTATACACCTCGTAAGTTTCCAACCATATTTTGGGATATTTTTGGAAAGCAAGGACATCCCGTTCGCACTACTGTCTCAGAAATGGGGCCGCTACTGTTATCACGTTTACTTGAACTGAATGACACGCAAGAAGGCGTATTAAATATTACTTTCAAACTTGCTGACGATGAAGGCTTATTGTTATTAGACTTCAAAGACCTGCGCGCCATGCTTAATTATGTTGGTGAGAATTCTTCAGAGTTGACGCTTAAATATGGGATGGTCAGCAAACAATCCCTTGGTGCAATTCAGCGAAGATTGCTAGTACTTGAGCAGCAAGGTGCAAAAAACTTTTTTGGTGAACCAGCATTAGAACTCAAAGATTTAATGCGTACCACTGAAGATGGTATGGGCTATATCAACTTATTTGCAGCTGATGAATTGATGCAAAGCCCTCGTTTATATTCAACATTTTTATTATGGCTGTTGTCAGAATTGTTTGAGGAATTACCTGAAATCGGTGATCCAGATAAACCCAAGCTTGTATTTTTCTTTGATGAAGCACATTTGCTCTTTAAGGATGCACCAAAAGTGCTTATTCAAAAAGTAGAGCAAGTGGTACGATTGATTCGTTCAAAAGGTGTAGGTGTCTATTTCGTCACACAAAACCCAATTGACATTCCTGATGAAGTTTTAGGTCAATTAGGTAATCGAATTCAACATGCTTTACGCGCTTATACACAACGAGATAAGAAAGCAGTA
>JBFGJY010000085.1:0-8043 GCA_041576975.1 Gammaproteobacteria bacterium
GGAACCAACTTGCACAGAATTAATGAAGTCCGAAGCGCAGAAATTTTGTAGGGACCTGCAAGCAATGGAAAGTGAGAGCCAGCTAAAAACCGGACAGTCCAGGTCAAATAAAAAATGTGTTGCTTGAGAATTTGCATGCTTATTTATTTAAATTAAAAAAAGCCATCATTTATGAGGCGGTCTTATGCGATATGCGGGTTACTTATCTTTAGCTATTCCAAACTTTTTGTAGGCCAACCACATCGTTACAATGCCTACAATAATCATAGGCGCTGTGAGCAATTGCCCCATAGTTAACCAGCCAAATGCAATAAAATTCAGATGCGCATCAGGCTCACGCACAAACTCAACCACAAATCGAAATACGCCATACAGCAATACAAATAAGCCAGCCACGGCGCCAATTGGACGTGGTTGTTTTGCAAACAACCACAACACCACGAACATAACTAAGCCTTCTAAAAAGGCTTGATATAGCTGTGAAGGGTGTCTTGCCAATTCATCAGCTTTGGGAAACACCATCGCCCAAGGTACATCTGTTGCACGACCCCACAACTCACCGTTTATAAAATTACCTATTCGGCCTGCACCTAACCCTATAGGCACCAGTGGGGCAACAAAGTCGCATAAGCGTAAAAATCCATAGCCTTTAGCACGTTGGAAAAGCCATAAGGCAATGATCACCCCTAGCAAACCACCATGAAAACTCATTCCACCTTCCCAGATTTTAAATAAATAAAGTGGATTTTCTAAAAAATAAGAAAAATTATAAAACAACACAGAACCAATTCGACCCCCAAGGATCACACCTAACATTCCATAAAATAAGATGTCGCCAACTTCACTAGGTTGTACAACAGTATGTTCTTTTTTGGCATGCACCCGCCCTAACCACCAAAATCCTAAAAACCCAATGGCATACATAAACCCATACCATCGCAATTTAAGGGGTCCAATAGAAAAAATCACTGGATCAATTTCTGGAAAACTCAACATACTTGCATCATATCACTTGCATAACAGTTAAACTTAGCAATAGGAGTAAATGAATTTATGTATAAAAATTGAACAGCTTCAAAACAACAAATTAATTTTTGCAAACACCATAATATCTTTATCAAAATTTGAGAGCATCCATATATGGGTCAAACTAAAAATCATCTTGCAGATCAAACCAGTCCTTACTTACTTCAACATGCTGAAAATCCCGTGGACTGGTATCCATGGTGTGAAGCAGCTCTTGAACGTGCTAAACATGAAAACAAACCAATTTTATTGTCGATCGGATACTCTGCATGTCATTGGTGCCATGTAATGGCACATGAGTCTTTTGAAGATGAAGCCACAGCAAAAATCATGAATGAATTATTCATTAATATCAAAATTGATCGCGAAGAACGCCCCGATATCGATAAAATTTATCAAACTGCTCAATTTCTACTTACACAACGCACTGGTGGTTGGCCATTAACTATGTTTTTAACCCCCGATGATCAAATGCCTTTTTTTGGGGGAACTTATTTTCCTAATGTACCGCGCCATGGACTACCTGCCTTTAAAGACTTGCTGCGACATATTTCAAACTTTTATGAGAATAAACGTGATGAAATTACCACTCAAAATCAATCTATACATACCGCATTACAGCAAATTTATGAACCCAACTATTCTAAAATAGACTTATCACCATCTATTTTAGATACCTGTAATCAACACTTGGAACAGACGTTCGACGCACGTTATGGTGGATTTGGAAACGCGCCGAAATTTCCTCACCCTACTAATCTCGAGCGGCTCTTGCGTTATTACGCACAATCAACATTTGCACAGAATAAAAATCCACGCGCCTTACACACGGCGATCTTTACTTTAGAAAAAATGGCATCAGGAGGAATTTACGATCATTTAGGCGGTGGTTTCAGTCGTTATTCAGTTGACGCATATTGGATGATTCCACATTTTGAAAAAATGCTTTACGACAATGGTCCCTTGCTTGCCTTATACGCACAGTCTTATGCGTTAACTTATGCCGAACAATTTAAAAATGTCTGCGAAGGTACCGCAAAATGGGTAATGCGTGAAATGCAGTCTCCTGAAGGTGGCTATTATTCTACCTTGGATGCAGACTCAGAAGGAAAAGAGGGCAAGTACTACGTGTGGGCACGAAATCAAATTGAAGATGCTTTAACCGCAGATGAGTATGCAGTCTTTGCACCTCATTTTGGTATCGACCGCACACCGAACTTTGAAGGAAAGTATCATCTACACATATTTAAAAACGAACAAGAGATATGTGATGCACAATCACTTAGCTCAATAAAGTTTAACAACTTCATCAAAAGCGCTAAACACAAATTATTTTCTCTGCGTGAGCAACGCATACGACCTGGTCGTGATGAAAAGATTCTTACTAGTTGGAATGCTTTAATGATCCGCGGCATGGCGATTGCAGGACGAATTTTAAACCAATATGAATATATAGAATCGGCGGAACAGGCCTTGCATTTTCTCCAAAAAATTATGTGGAAGAATCAACGCCTGTTTGCGACCTATAAAGACGGAAAAGCACATCTAGATGCTTACCTTGATGATTATGCGTTTTTGCTGGATGCCCTACTTGAAATGTTACAGGCCCGTTGGCGAACAGAAGATTTAAATTGGGCCTGCGAATTAGCCGATGTTCTCTTAGAGCACTTTGAAGATAAGCCCTCAGGTGGTTTCTACTTCACAGCAAGTGACCATGAACGACTCATTCAGCGACCTAAAACCTTTAGTGATGAATCCACTCCTTCTGGAAATGGAATTGCTGCATTTGCCTTAGCGCGTTTAGGCTATCTATTAGGCGAAACAGTATATATAGAAGCCTCAGAACGTGTACTGCAAATTGCCGGGCAAGCAATCAGTCAATCGCCAATGGGGCATGCAAGCCTGTTGCACGCCTATGAGGAACAAATTTATTCCCCACAACTTATCATTCTACGTGGGCAAGCAAACGAACTAATTAAATGGCAACAAGCATGTGCCCTTGGTTATTCGCCACAGCGCTTAGTGTTTGCAGTTGATTACGATGCTGAAAATTTGCCAAGTGCACTAGCAGAAAAAAATTACAGAGAAACCAGCCACGAAGGAGTTACCGCTTATGTTTGCCAAGGAATGCGATGTGATGCACCAATTGAAAGCTTTGAGGAACTACAAAATGTCCTCGCCAAAACCAGTATTCAACCACCAAGCCATTAAACAATTAACGTGTAAAAATGAATGCATGTCGAGGTACGTTGCGATTACTGCACTTAATCGCACATATACTTAAAGGTCTATTTATATCTTACACCAAATTACATGGCACACAGAGCCATGACCTTACTGTAGCACAACATAAGATTATCCAAACCTGGCTACACCGTAGTGCTGAAATAATTGGTATCGATATACGAGTTCATGGTGAGCTCACAAATCCTCCAACGTTTGTTGTTGCTAATCATATTTCATGGTTAGATATATTAATAATCTCTTCCGTGTTACCTGTTTCTTTTTTGTCTAAAGTAGAGGTCCGTGATTGGCCATTAGTAGGTACCCTTGCGGCAAAGGCTGGTACTCTATTTATTCATCGCGGTTCTAAAAACGGTGCAGCGGAAGCCATCGACTTAATGCAGACAAAACTAAAAGCAGGTCATAGTGTCGCTTCTTTTCCTGAAGCTAAAACTACAGATGGGACTTCGGTGCATATTTTTCATTCGCGCCTGTTTGCTGCAGCCATTGAAACTGAATCCTTAATTCAGCCGGTTGCCTTACGTTACCCACACACCAATGGCGTAAATCCAATTGTGCCTTTTATCGAAGAACCTAATTTAGTTACACATGCGTTTCATATTATGTCTGCAAAACGCACTATCGCAGAGGTGACTTTATGCAAACCCATAAAAAGTAAAGATCAGATGAGGAAAAAAATAGCGCAATCTGCAAGAGAAGCAATTGCAAATGTGGTAGAGGTTTCGGCTCAGTAGATTTTAAGCCAGAGCTTGTATTGCTGCTTCATAATCGGGTTCATTTGCAATTTCACTGACGAGCTCCGTATGCACAACTGAATTATCCTGATCTAATACCACAATCGCACGAGCGGTTATCCCAGCTAAAGGGCCATCTTCAATTAGTACGCCATAATCCCGTGAGAAATCTTTTGTGCGCATCACGGATAAAGGAATAACATTTTCCAAAGTTTCTGTCCCACAAAATCGCGACATTGCAAAGGGTAAGTCTGCAGCAATAACTAAGATGACGGTATCTTCATGCTCTTTAGCATAGTCATCGAATTTCTTTGTTGAAATTGCGCAAACTGGTGTGTCTAAGCTTGGAACAATGCTAAGAATTTTTTTCTTACCGGGAAATGTAGAAAGTGATACATTTTCTAGATCTTTATTTACTAAAGTAAAATCAGGTGCTGACGCACCTATTTCAGGTAAATTTCCATTTGTATGAATTTCATTTCCTTGCAATGTAATTGTTGCCATTATTTTTCTCTCCAATAGTGAAATTTAATCAAAACTTGTCTGACTAAATCTTAAGAATTCTGTTTTGAGTTGTTATTTAGCTAAGCTATATGCGCATTAACATTATTAAAAAAACTTTAGTGCACTATTTAGATACATAAGAGTCATATTGGCTTGCATTCATCAGGCTGTCAATTGCGTTTTATCCTGTAGCTCTAATTTACATATCGAGCTAGTCTGATAGGGCGCATTATTTATTATTTCGGACGATTCAGCTAAAATCTCATAAATTTCAATGACTTTTCCATCTATCGGGTATGAACATCACTTGTTGTTTTGACCTATTCCACAACTGCATAAGCTCGGCCTGACTTATTTACACAGTGTTAATCAGGCAGCTCAACAAAAATGATATCACCAAGCTCAGAGCGTGCATATCCTATAATACCAATCTTAGCCATAGTAATGGTTTTCATCTGCAACGACATATTTTTTACAAATTGATTCAATTATCTACAGTGCTGTTTATAAATGTGTTCTCAAATTAAAATAGAAAGCTTTCATTGCGTAACTTATAATAATAAATGCTTTATTTTATACCATCGAATAATTATTCATTGGAAATTCACTAATGCATAAATTATTAATTATTTTTTCCTGTATACTGCTTACATCTTGTACACAAGAAGAACCAAACTCAATCACAATACAAGATGCCTGGATTCGAGAAGCGCCTCCTAATGCTTCTGCAATGGCGGGATATTTGACTATCAATAATACGACCTCACAAGAAAGCATTCTCACTTTTGCAAAAAGCAAACACTTTAAAACAATTGAATTTCATCGCACGATAATCAAAGATGGTGTTGCCAAAATGCGTCGTAATGATGAACTAACAATTCCTGCTGGTAATTCGCTGGAATTCAAACCTGGAGATTTGCATTTAATGCTTATGAGCCCAAAGGCTGAACTCAAAGCCAATGATGAAGTCACGGTAACACTTTGCATATTAATTGATGACAAGATTGAGGAATTAGATGTCATCATGCCAGTCAAAAAACCTTAACCCTAATATTATTCTGGATTTACTTATTTTTATCCCTAAATAGAGCTCTTACCGTCATACCATTCCGGTATGATTTACTTAAAGAATAATTCACACCTAGTCACTTTGTGATCTGAGAATTGATTGGTACTCGTCTTGAACGATTTTTCACAAGCTTTTTTTAAAGCGATTCAGCTTATTACTCAGCTCAATCCTGATCTTTTAGAGATTGTTAGTTTATCTTTGCGTGTCAGCCTAACAGCCGTGTTTATTGCAAGCCTGATTGGCTTGCCACTTGGTGCGGCACTAGCTTTATATAAGTTTTATGGAAGAGGTTTAATTGCTGCAATATTGAATGCGTTTATGGGATTACCACCCGTAGTAGTGGGCTTAGTCGTTTACTTAATTCTGTCGCGTTCTGGCCCGCTTGGAGTTTTAGGTTTATTGTTTACGCCAACAGCCATGATCATTGCACAAGTTTGTTTAATCACTCCCATCATTGCCGCATTAAGTAGACAAACTATCATGGACGCCAATTTCGAATATCACGAGCAACTACGTGCTTTGGGTGCAAAATCATTGCGCATGATGAGGACATTATTATGGGAAACAAAATATAGCTTATTGACGTGTATAGTTGCTGGTTTTGGACGCGCAATTGCAGAAGTCGGTGCAGTATTAATTGTGGGCGGAAATATTAATCATTCTACACGCGTCATGACCACTGCTATTGCCCTTGAGACGCGAAAAGGCGATGTCGAACTTGCCTTGGCCTTAGGAATAATTTTAATTGTCATTTCTTTACTTGTGACATCCATCGTCATGAGTGTAAGACATGCTGCTTATCAATATTACAACTAAACATCATGCATAGCGTTTCTGCCCTACCTCTTCACATTGACCACTTGCACGTTACTAGAAAAGGTAACACCTTATTGAGTGATATCGATTATACGATTGATACTTCTGGTGTGACCGTAATTCTTGGACCTAATGGAGCGGGGAAAAGCCTATTGTTACAAGTCGCACATGGCTTAGTAACTCCTAATGAAGGATCTTTAAAATGGAATACGCTTGAACCTCAGCCACAGGAATCATGGCGTGCATTTGTGTTTCAAAAACCTGTATTGTTACGCCGCAGTGTACGCGCAAATATCGATTATGTGCTATCGCTACATAAAATCGAAAAAGCTAAGCATGAAACACTTATCCAAGAATCTTTAAATCATACGGGCTTGTCTCATCTAGCTAATCGAAATGCGCGGGTGTTGTCTGGAGGCGAACAGCAACGCTTGAGTATTGCACGCGCATGGGTGTTACAACCCAATGTCATCTTATTTGATGAACCAACCGCCGAGCTTGACCCTGTGGGCACGGCTTCTGTTGAACATCTGATCGAGACAATTGCACACGAAGGCACTAAAATATTGATGACTACCCATGATTTAGGCCAAGCACAAAGACTTGCCAGCGATATTCTCTTTTTGCACCAAGGAAGACTACTCGAATATTCTTTAGTTGAAGAATTCTTTGAGAAACCACAAACGAAAACGGCACAAAATTTTATCTCAGGAAAATTACTAAACGGAGATTAACTTAAAAATGAAATTTAGGTTCTTAAAAATAATCATAACTTTATTGATTTTTATAAGTGTTGGCTCAACCTTTGCCGATAAGCAATCTTTTATTACCCTTTCCTCAACAACTTCAACTGAAAATTCAGGTTTACTGGATCACTTAATCCCAAAATTCAAAGAAAAAACGGGTATCGATGTGCGTGTGATCGCAGTGGGCACCGGCCGAGCACTGCTGTTAGGAGAGCGTGGTGATGCCGACCTTGTATTAGTGCATCACAAAACTTCCGAAGAAAAATTTGTAGACAAAGGCTTTGGTATTGAACGCCACGATGTGATGTATAACGACTATGTGATTGTTGGTCCTAAGCAAGATCCTGCAAACATCAAAAGTGTTATTAAAGCAGCTGAAGCGCTTAAACTCATAAGTGATCAAGCTGCTCCATTTGTGTCACGTGGTGACGATAGCGGTACTCATAAAAAAGAATTGGAGTTGTGGTCACTAGCGGGTGTAGACATCCAACAATATAGTGGCACCTGGTATCGCGAAGTGGGTGCAAGCATGGGCGCCACATTAAATATAGCCAATGGCATGAATGCCTACACCCTCACGGATCGTGGCACTTGGTTATCGTTTAAAAACCGTGATCAACTTACGTTACTCTTTGAAAACGACCCACCCTTGTTTAACCAATACGGCGTGATCTTAGTCAACCCCAAACACCACGAACATATTAAATACAAAGATGCCAAACTATTCTCCGACTGGCTCACCTCCAACGAAGGCCAACAAGCCATCGCAGAATTTACATTAGAAGGACAGCAGTTGTTTTTTCCAAATGCAAAACGAGAAATAGCTTCTTCAGAATCTAAGTAATAATTCTTATTATTTTGCTTGGCAAGAAGTGAACGTTCGACCGCCATACATTGCGGTCGA
>JBFGJY010000086.1:0-7921 GCA_041576975.1 Gammaproteobacteria bacterium
CAAGTTACCCACAAATAATTTTTTCATATCATTCTCCTATAGATCTGCAATGCATAGTCTTTGGTAATGGGGTACCAAGGCCCCCCGCACCGTTGTACGGGGCCTCTTGTTCAGCAGCAACAATGCAGTAAATTAAACCGCGAGCACTTGAACGGCCTGTGGCCCTTTGGAACCTTTTTCAACTTCGAATTGAACATCTTGTCCTTCCGCTAAGGAGCGAAACCCACCATTTTGAATTGCAGAATAGTGCACAAATACATCCGCACTGCCATCCGCAGGCTGAATAAAACCAAAACCTTTAGCATCGTTAAACCATTTAACTTTACCTAAAATCATATAAATTACCTTGTTTGTTTAATTAATGTGTACATGCGTATTGCAGAATATTCAAGGGAACTTACAGGTAAAAACCAGACAGGGTGTTACAGAAATAGCCAAGATATCAATACAATGCAAGTGAATTAACCACATTTGTACGGCTAATACCACCTCAGTTGTGCAAAAAACTGATGTTTTCTCAGTTTTCGACCCAACTTAGTCATATTAGAGGGGCATCAAGCCACAAAGTTTCCTATTTGGAAAAATAGATGATGGTTTCCGTTTTAACTAGTAATTGCTTAAAGATTCTTTATTGCATGAGGTTACTCGGTGGAGGGGCAAAATGAACGGAAAAGATATAATTTTAGGGCTCCCCGCAGCACAACATCTTCAACGATGTAGAAAATTTGCAATCCTATTGATCTTGAAGGGCCGCTTTGGGACGAAAGCAGTCATAAAAATAATACAATCGATATTCCATTTTTAAAGGAGACTGCAATGAAATCGAGGATTAGTGAGTTATTGGAAGAGATTCGAGTGCGCGAGGAGGAGCTGGAAGAAGCAATCAAGACTCACGAAGTCGAGTTTTTCTATCGTCTCGAAGGCACTAAGATTAAATTTGAGCAAACTGTCGAGCGGGCCCATCGCCAATTAAAAGTAAGTATCTTTAGTTGGCTGCGAGCAAGCAATCCTCGCAACGTGGTTAGCGCACCAGTCATTTACGCCATGGTTTTCCCTTTTATGTTGTTAGATTTGTCAATTTCTATATATCAGTTGATTTGTTTTCCGTTATATCGAATTGCAAAGGTAAAGCGACGGAAGTTTATCGTGATGGATCGCTACCATCTCTCTTATCTGAATAGCATAGAAAAGCTAAACTGTGTTTATTGTGGATACGTTAACGGATTGATTGCATATTCACGGGAAATTGTGGCGCGCACTGAGCAATACTGGTGTCCTATAAAACATGCTCAAAAGGTTCTCGATCCTCATAGACGTTATGCCCGCTTTGCTGATTTTGGTGATTCCAATGAATATCATCAGCATGTCAAAAGAATGCGAGATTTAGTTACAGGATTATCTTAAGTTTAATCTTAAGGCCATCAAGATATATAAAAGGAATTATATAAATCACAATTTCATATGGCCGCGGAATGTCCGCTATTGGCCGTAAGCGGATATTTATTATCGATTTTCACTCCAACTCAATTTCCACTTGCAATGTTCTTACCGTTGATTTGGGATGATTTTTCTGAAGTGCTTATATTATGATTAATTTCGTTGTATAAATAATAGCGCGAATAAAAATTATCACAATATGGCCTCACTGCCTCGAATTCAATAGCAGTTTTTAAAGCCGCGTGAGTGGCCAAATAGACCCCAAGAATTGTAGATAGTACGACTACCAAAGTACCTACCTAAAACTCCCAATTCACCTTCTTTATTCTGGTTTAGATATATGCAAATAAATTTGCAAGAGATTCCGCTAAGTTATGACATAAGACTTCCTTCAGGAATGTGGCTGTCAAAGATTTAATGGTCCGAGTATCTTGATCATACTTTACTTAAAATTTGTCGTGTTTTAAAAATTTGAGCTGTAGGCTATAGTCATAAAGCGGTCTGTGTCAGTACCCTTGTGACGAGAAGCTGTGAACCCCGCCAGGCCCGGAAGGGAGCAACGGTAGCAGTTGCTTCGGGTACAAAGGGCCTGCTGGCGCAGGTCGCCAATCATTTGTAATTACAATAACTTCAGCTACATAATCCAGGTATGAGTTATCAAGCGTTAGCACGTAAATGGCGGCCCAAAAATTTTTCTGAAGTGGTTGGCCAAGGTCATGTAGTCAAAGCATTGGCTAATGCGCTTGATCAAGATCGATTGCATCATGCGTACTTATTTACTGGTACACGAGGTGTTGGCAAAACTACGTTAGCGCGGATATTTGCCAAGTGTTTAAATTGTGAGCAGGGGGTTGATTCTACCCCTTGTGGAGTATGTAGCGCATGCCAAGAAATTGATGAAGGACGATTTATTGATCTAATTGAAGTTGATGCAGCATCTCGCACAAAAGTAGAAGATACGCGCGAATTGCTAGATAACGTTCAATATAGTCCAACTAGGGGTAGCTACAAAGTTTACTTAATCGATGAAGTCCATATGCTTTCAGGACATAGTTTTAATGCATTATTAAAGACATTGGAGGAGCCACCTCCACATGTAAAATTTCTCTTAGCAACCACTGACCCTCAAAAACTGCCGATGACTGTGTTATCACGTTGTCTACAATTTAACCTAAAGAAACTGTCAGATGATGCGATGAGTCGGCAACTAGAGAAACTTTTGCAAGAGGAAGATATTTCGTTTGAAAAGGCTGCGTTACATTCTCTTGCGCGTACTGCAGATGGCAGTATGCGAGATGCATTAAGTTTATTAGATCAAGCTATTGCGTATAGCGATGGCAATGTTACAGATGCATCCATTCATGAAATGTTAGGTACTGTGCCGAGAGCATATCTACAGAAGTTAATGCAGTCCTTGGCAAATGAAGATGCTTTAACGATTATGCAATGTACTCATGAACTTGCGCAGCTATCTGCAGATTTTAGTGGGTTGTTTGAAGATATCATTCATATATTACATCAAGTTGCGTTAGTACAGGCTGTGCCTAGCATTAAAGACACAATAGACTACGATGAAATAATCATTGAAAATTTAAGTAAGCGATTAAAACCTGAGGATGTACAGCTATTTTATCAAATAGCACTTATTGGTAAACGTGACTTGTATCTTTCGACAACTCCACAAAGTGCATTAGAGATGACATTATTACGTATGCTTTCATTTAAGCCTGCTGATAAAAGTAAATATATTTCTAATGTGACTTCAGAAAATAATATTGAAGTTAAAAAAGACACAAGTATGCAAAATAAGCAGTCTGTGAGTAAAAATCCTAGAGATTTGGGTGATAATAAAGAACATTGGGCAAAATTAATTGAAAATCTAGATTTACAAGGTGTAACTTATTCTCTTGCTTCAAACTGTAGTGTAAAAAAAACTACAAATGATTCAATTATTTTAAATCTCGCAAAACAGCATGAGGGAATAGCTACTAAAAGTGCCAAACAAAAATTAGAGAAAGCACTACAAATGTATTTTGACAAAAATTTATCATTGACAATTAAGTTTTCTTCTCATGAAATTGAGACACCTGCAAAAAAGAAGGATCGTGCAAACGCAAAGAGACAGAATCAAGCGGAAAAACATGCAGAAGAAGACGAAGTCGTTAAGGCATTTAAATCAAAGTTTGGTGCAGAAGTAATAGAAGGATCGGTAAAACCCATTGGAGAATAAGTGAATATTATGAAAGGTGGAATAGGAAATTTGATGAAGCAAGCGCAAAAAATGCAGGAAGATATGCAAAAAGCGCAAGAAGAGCTAAAAAATCTTGAGATTGAAGGACAAGCAGGAGGTGGTTTAGTCAAGGTCGTGATGACTGGTAAACACGAAGTACGCAAAGTGCAAATTGAAGATAGTTTGCTAGATGATGATAAAGATATGCTTGAGGATCTTATCGCTGCAGCAATGAATGACGCATCCAATAAATTAGAACAATTGACCAAAGACCAGTTCTCTAGTTTAACAAGCGGCTTAAATTTACCTGGAGGCATGAAGTTACCTTTTTAGGTTTTATTATGTCTATAAATTACTCAGGTAATGGCACGCAAACGCCATTACTACTAGACTCATTAATCGAATCTTTGCAATGTTTACCTGGTGTTGGACCAAAATCTGCACAACGTATGGCGTTTCATCTTTTGCAACGCAATCGTGATGGAGCTAAACATCTAGCTGAGACATTAATTAAAGCAGTAAAAGAAATTGGTCACTGCAGTAATTGCCGCATCTTTACAGAACATGAAATTTGTTCAATTTGCTCGGATAAGTCACGGGTTTGCTCACAAATTTGTATTGTAGAGAGCCCAGCAGATGTATACACAATTGAGAAAAGTACTGATTATCGGGGCCTATATTTCGTTTTAATGGGTCGTCTCTCGCCGCTGGATGGAATAGGTCCAAAAGAATTAGGACTTGAAGTATTGGAAAAACGTTTAAGTGAACAGCTTGTAGAGGAGATAATTTTAGCAACAAATTCAACAGTTGAGGGTGAGGTAACCGCTCATGTGCTGAGCGAAATGGCTAGAAAACAAAACATTCCCACTACACGCCTTGCGCAAGGTGTACCCGTCGGAGGGGAGTTAGAATATGTAGACCAAAATACAATTGCTCAGGCATTTGCAAGCCGTAAAAATTATTGAGTTTAAGCGTGGCTTATATAATTTATTAACAGAATTGCTCTACCATTTTTTTATACGAAACATAGCGTTCTGCATTTAACTTACCATTATTCATAGCATTTTTAACTGCACACTCTGGCTCGTTAATGTGTATACAATTATGATATTTGCAATGATTACTAAGCTTGGCGATTTCATAGAACCCTTTGATAATTTTTTCTTTATCTAATTTTGGTAGTGAAAATTCTCTTACACCAGGTGAATCAATCAATTCACCACCTTGGGGTAAATCATATAAGGTTGTTACACTTGTGGTGTGCTTACCCTGTTGAATGCCATGAGAAATTGATTGGGTATCAATATTGATTGTCGGAATCAAAGAATTAATTATGGTAGATTTTCCAACACCTGATTGTCCTACAAATACACACGTGTGATTTTTTAATTGTTGTAAAAGATTTTGTAAACTTAATGGTACTTTTACACTTGTTTCAATTATTGGATATGGTAGATGATTGTATTTATTTTTGATTGATTCGATTATTTTTATGGACTCAATTCGATCAACTTTGTTGATCATAATAACGGCTGATGCAGGTAGGTTCTCGGCCGCAACAATGTAGTGATCAATCAATTCAAGTGATGGCTCAGGCTCGATTGCACAAACAATTACAATGATATCTATATTTGCAGCTACTAACTTAGTCGAGAATTCGGTATGCCTTGATAATTCGTTGCTACGGGGCAACAACTCAATTAGTTGATCGCGATCTTGGTCAATGATTCTGCAGTATACATGGTCCCCACAAACGACTTGACTAAATTTTTTTGGTGAAATACAAGTGTGCCTCACACCTTGCTCATCTTTTACAATTAGATATGCGCCGTGTCGGCTAACAACTTTTGCAGGATACTCTTCGATAACTACAGACGGCTGAAAGATTGAACTTAGAAATTATAATATTTTTCGTTTAAATAATGTTGGACATTTTGCTGCTGATCTGTCGACCAATTCAATCCGAGGCTAGATTGGCATCGATTGACTTGCTTTGCCAGAGAGTCTAAGGATGTAACTCTACGATTTTCTCTGGTATACAGCACCGATCCATCACCACCTGTCATTGCAGTATGACAAGCAATACAATTATCTTGATGTAATTTACTGCCAAGTTGCAAGTCTGCAGCACTTAGATGAGATGTAAAAAAGCAAAATAACAAGGCTATAGTCAGTATTTTCATTCGATAAATGTAAGGTCTATATAATAATTTGTTGGCCATGTGTGTATCATATATAAAAAGGATAAGTAAATACTAATGTCAAAGAGTCCTGATAATCTGATATGGATAGATTTAGAGATGACGGGCTTGAATCCTTTTGAAGACCGTATTATAGAGATAGCAACAATCATTACCGATAAAAACCTGCAAGAATTAGCGGTCGGACCTGTTTTAGCAATTAATCAAGCGCCGTCTTTGTTAAAGTCAATGGATGGATGGAATACAGAACAGCATGCTAAATCAGGACTAACGGACCGCGTAAAAAACAGCTCTATCAATGAAAGGGATGCAGAAAAAGCCACACTTGAATTTCTTGAACAATATGCACCAATTAATAGTTCTCCGATGTGTGGTAATAGTATCTGTCAAGATCGACGATTCTTGGCACGTCTTATGCCTGAATTAGAGAATTATTTTCATTATCGAAATCTTGATGTCAGCACTTTAAAAGAACTTGCACGGCGATGGTATCCTGAAATTGCTAAGGGTTTCGTCAAAGAGTCCAAGCACCTTGCCTTAGATGATATACGTGATTCCATAGAGGAACTTAAGTATTACCGAAAACATTTATTACAAAATATTCAATAAAGAAACTTATAAAGAGGCTGCATATATAGGTTTAGCTGTCGTAATTTCTGTCATGGGATCAAGAATAGTGTCTACATTTTCTAACTTGAGATCAGGGCTTGGGTAATCTAAAGTGTAATGCAAACCACGACTTTCTTTTCTTGATAATGCACTTCGAATTATTAGATCCGCTACTAGAGTTAAGTTTCTTAATTCGATTAAGTCACTACTAACACGGAAGTTACTATAGTACTCGTCAATTTCTGAGGTGAGTAAATCAACACGATGTTTAGCGCGTTGTAGTCGCTTATTAGTACGCACTATGCCAACATAATCCCACATGAATCTTCTTAACTCATCCCAGTTATGTGAGACCACAATTTCTTCATCTGGCTCAGTCACACGGCTTTCATCCCAGGGTGGAATTTTTATATTTGATATGTTTTGAGTTTTACGTGAATTAATATCATTACTGGCCGAGCTTGCAAATACTAAGCATTCAAGTAAGGAATTACTGGCCATACGGTTCGCGCCGTGTAAACCTGTATGTGTAGTTTCGCCAATTGCATATAAATTATTGATATCCGTCCGGCCATGTAAATCTGTTGTAACTCCACCACATGTATAATGTGCAGCAGGTACTACTGGTACGGGTTCTTTAGACATGTCATAACCCAACTTCAAACAACGTGCATACACATTTGGGAAATGAGTTTCAATAAACTTTTTTGGTTTGTGACTAATATCCAGATACACACAGTCAATACCAAGTTGTTTCATTTTGTAATCAATAGCACGTGCTACGATATCGCGTGGAGCAAGCACTCCACGAGCATCAAATTCATGTACAAACTCTGTTCCATCAGGTAGTAATAACCTGCCGCCTTCACCGCGTACCGTTTCAGTAATTAAGTACGATTTTGCGCTTGGATGATAAAGACAAGTAGGGTGGAATTGCATGAACTCCATATTCGCGACACGACAACCTGCGCGCCATGCCATTGCAATACCATCACCTGAGGCACCATCAGGGTTACTTGTATACAAATAAACTTTGCTAGCACCACCTGTGGCCAACACAACATACTTAGCCCTAAATGTCTCTATCTTATGATGTTTTATGTTAAGTACATATGCGCCTACACACTGATTACCCGTCTTTTGTTTTTGATCATAGAAGAGTTTATACGTAGTGATTAAATCGATAGCAATGTGGTTGTCAAAAAGACTAATATTTTTATTTTCAGATGTGTTTTTGATTAGAGCATTTTCTATTGCCCAACCAGTAGCATCTGCAGCATGCACTACTCTGCGGTGGGTATGCCCACCCTCGCGAGTTAAGTGTAAGTAGGATTTGCCATCCAAACCCATCTCATGTGTAAATTTAACTCCGATTTTGGTCAGCCAGGAGATCATTTCCTTGCCTTGCGTGACCGCATGCTGTACAGCGGTTTCATCACAAAGG
>JBFGJY010000087.1:0-7831 GCA_041576975.1 Gammaproteobacteria bacterium
ACGCGTTCAAAATCTAGTTCAAACCAGTTGGCTAATAAAATATGTATGGGATATGCAAGTAGCGCTCCACCAAAAAGAGCAAACGCAAAAAAAGCAATAAATGCAATGAGTACAGGCATAAGTAATATTTGGTTACAGCATAGTGAGCTGACTTTATGCTAGTCCGCGTTAGTGAAATTGAATTTCAGTTATAATTAAGGGTAACTCATATTAAAGTGATGTGTTAATAAAGATTGCGAAAGTGGCGGAATTGGTAGACGCGCTGGTTTTAGGTGCCAGTGGGGTAACCCGTGAGAGTTCGAGTCTCTCCTTTCGCACCAAGTTTCGTGTAAATTATTAGTAATTAGCACGATAGGCTATAGCTAGCATGTATAAAACTTAAAACAATATGTATCAAGCACGATAGATTACAGGCAGCAATGATTACAGGGCATTAATTATAAGAGGAAATTATATAAGTCTAGCAGCGTACTAACTAGCAGGTTGATTTTGTGGGCAGTGTAGTTTTATCTAGCGCTAAACAAATTTTGCAAATTAACAGTTTTGGCAATATAGATTGGCCTAGCGCAAGTGGATATATAAATTATATGTATTCAACATGGTTGATTATAGTTAGTATGGTTTACAGAACCTTTATTGTAAGAGGAAGATCATTTTGATCTGGTGCCTCTAAAGCATGTTGATTGTGCGAGTAAAAATAAAGCTTCCAACACTGCTATTTGTGAAAATTTGGTGTATCAAGCAAGATAGGCTATGGCAAGCAAGGATTACAGCACCTTAATATACTCAAATTAATAAAATGATGAACAAGGCGTTTTACGTATAGCAACAATTATGCATGTATCTTTAGAAACTACAGGTGCACTAGAGCGCAAGATGACGGTGGAGGTGCCGGCTGAAAAAGTTACTTCCGCGATAGAGCAAAGATTACAAAAAATGACCCGGCAGGTGAAGATCTCAGGATTTCGTCCTGGGAAAGTTCCTTTACATATAGTACGACAGCGTTTTGGTAAACAGGTGTTTCAAGAAGTTGTCGCGGATACAATGCAATCGAGTTATCAAGAAGCTATACACCAGGAAAAATTACGTCCTGCAGGTAGCCCACAGATCGAGCCATTAAATTTAGAAACTGATCAAGATTTGAAATACATTGCCACGTTCGAAGTTTATCCTGAAATTAATTTAACAGATACAAGTGAGTTTGAAATAGAAATTGCAGATGTTGAGATTAGCGATAGCGATATCGATAATATGCTTGAAAAATTGCGTAAACCAAAAATGCGATGGAGCGAAGTAGATCGAGAGGCTATGAATGATGATCAAGTCACAATAGATTTTAAAGGCACAATTGACGGAGAATTGTTTCCAGGTGGAAGTCAAGATAATTTTTCTTTTGTAGTTGGTGGTAGCACCTTGCTACCAGAGTTTGAAAAGCAGCTTTATGGTGTAAAAAAAGATGAAGTAAAGTCATTTGATGTTACATTTCCAGAAGACTACATGCAGCAAGAGTTAGCTGAAAAAGTTGCGACTTTTGAGGTAAAGGTAAAAAAAATAGAAGAAGGTAAATTACCTGAATTTGACGAGGCTTTTGTTAAAGAATTTGGCATTGAAGATGGTAATTTGGATTCTTTAAAAGAACAGCTTAAAAAAAACATGAGTGTTGAACTTGAGCAACGTAAAAAGGCATTTGTGAAGGATCAAGTCATGCAATGCCTTTATGAATCTAACAAATGTGAAATTCCTGGCGCACTAGTAATTCAAGAAATTCAGGCGCTTCGCAAGCAAAGTATGAGTAATATGAATATTAAGGACGAATCTAAATTACCAGATTCCTTATTTGAAGAAGAGGCAAAACGAAGAATATCACTAGGACTGATTATTGGTGAAATCGTGCAAAAAAATGAAATACAGTTGGATAATGAGAAAGTAAATGATCAGCTAAATATGATGGCATCAAGTTACACTAAACCAGAAGAAGTGATTCAATACTATCGAAACAATCTTCAAGCTATGGCAAGTATCGAATCACTAGTAATGGAAGAACAAGTGGTAGACTGGGTGCTTAATAAAGCCAAAAAAACTTCTAAATCATTTGCATTCGACGAATTCGTAAATAAACAAGTTTAATACATTACTTAATAGGATGGCTGTCATGGGAAAAAATCATTCAAACTCTGGAAGTCTAGATACACAAGCATTAAATCTTGTGCCAATGGTAGTAGAGCAATCTGCGCGTGGTGAACGTGCGTATGATATATATTCGCGTTTATTAAAAGAACGAGTGATTTTTATAGTTGGACCAATAGAAGATCAAATGGCTAATTTGGTTGTAGCACAACTATTATTTCTAGAATCCGAAAATCCAGACAAAGACATTTCTGTTTATATTAATTCACCAGGTGGATCTGTAAGTGCAGGTATGGCGATATATGACACGATGCAGTTTACTAATCCCGACATCAGTACCTTGTGTGTAGGACAAGCTGCAAGCATGGGAGGATTATTGTTAGCAGGTGGTGCTAAAAATAAACGTTATGCATTACCACATTCACGGGTAATGATTCACCAACCACTAGGCGGCTTTCAAGGACAAGCTACTGATATTGATATCCATGCAAGGGAAATCTTAAAGATTCGCGAAGAATTGAACCAAGTGTTGGCTCATCACACAGGTCAACCCATAGAGCGGATTGCTCAAGATACAGAACGAGATCACTTTTTAAATAGTGTCGAGGCTAAAGAATATGGGTTAATTGATGAAGTATTGGACAAACGCAAGGAAAAGCCTACCAGCTAAGCATAAAAGTACCACCTGTTATCAGTAAGTTGGGATGCTGGTTGAATTTTGTCCAGTATTAGCGCTGCATAATATTTCAAAAAAGCGTATAGTTATGCTAACTAGAGCCATTAATCCCTGTGGAATTTCAGTATTATTCCACTTGAAACTTAAAGCAAATATCGGCATCTTTAGTTTTAATAGATGCGCGGTAAGTTACTATGAGTGACGACAATACAACCAAGGATCAGGACAGCGGCAAGCTTCTCTATTGTTCTTTTTGTGGCAAAAGCCAACATGAGGTACGTAAACTTATAGCTGGCCCATCAGTTTTCATTTGTGACGAATGTGTCGAATTATGTAACGACATTATTCGAGAGGAGATGCAAGACCAATCTCCTGCAGGAAGTGCAAAGCTTCCAAAACCAGTTGAGATCAATTCCATTCTTGATGAATATGTTATTGGTCAGGACCGTGCCAAGAAGGTCCTATCAGTTGCTGTATATAACCACTATAAAAGACTCGATGCTCGAAGCACGAGTAAAAATGTGGTCGAATTAGCAAAAAGTAACATTCTTTTGGTTGGCCCTACCGGTTCAGGAAAAACATTATTAGCTGAAACACTCGCGCGTTTGTTAAATGTTCCGTTTACGATTGCAGATGCAACGACCTTAACCGAAGCAGGTTATGTTGGTGAAGATGTTGAAAACATTATTCAGAAGCTACTACAGAAATGTGATTACGATGTTGATAAAGCACAAACTGGAATTGTGTATATTGATGAGATCGATAAGATTTCTCGTAAGTCAGATAATCCTTCTATCACTCGTGATGTGTCCGGTGAAGGTGTACAACAAGCTCTATTGAAGTTGATTGAAGGTACCATCGCGTCGGTACCCCCACAAGGTGGCCGTAAGCATCCACAGCAAGAATTTTTGCAAGTAGATACTGGTAATATTCTGTTCATTTGTGGAGGTGCGTTTGCTGGACTCGATAAAGTTATTCTTGACCGAACTGAAAAAGGCGGCATAGGCTTTTCTGCTGAAGTACGCAGCAAAGACAATGCGATCAAAATAGGTGAAATTTTGCATAATGTTGAACCAGAAGATTTAATAAAATATGGACTTATCCCAGAATTTGTTGGCCGTCTGCCAGTTGTTGCAACTTTAGAAGAGCTAGACGAAGAAGCGCTGGTGCGAATTTTGACTGAACCGAAGAACGCAATTACCAAACAATATAATCGTTTGTTTGAAATGGAAGGTGTAAATATTGAGTTTCGTGAAAATGCCCTTTATGCAGTTGCGCGTAAAGCCATGGATCGTAAAACCGGCGCAAGAGGGTTGCGAACTATTCTAGAGAATGTGCTATTGGATACGATGTACGATATACCTTCGCAAACTAGTATTAGCAAGGTAGTGGTTGATGAATCGGTCATACTTGGGGATTCGAAACCCTATTTGATTTATGAAGGTTCAGAGTACGAAAAAGCGGCGTCAGACGATTGAACTATATCTAAATGAGCGTTCAAGCTCATTACTACACCCGATTGTACCCAAAAGGCCTTGAATTCTTATCTAAATGCCTCCATGTTAGTGGTTATTAATGTATACATATGAGCCAGACTATTTAGTTGAATAATACAACTAATTTACTATTCTACGCGCCTACCCAAGAGACGATTTCATATGAGTGAGAATCAAAGCCAAACAGAACTTATCGATCAGCCCATGCAGGTAGTGCCCGTATTGCCACTTCGTGATGTTGTGGTATATCCGCATATGGTCATACCTTTATTTGTAGGGAGAGAAAAGTCGATTAAAGCCTTAGATGCTGCTATGTCTGATAATAAGCAAATTTTATTAGTGGCGCAAAAAAGTGCAGAGCTTGATGATCCAGGTACAGATGAAATTCATCGAATTGGTACATTATCGACTATCTTGCAGTTACTGAAATTACCCGATGGCACCATTAAGGTTTTAGTTGAAGGTGTGGAACGCGCTAACGTCATTCATTATTTAGAAGATGAGGAGTATTTTAGTGCACAAATATCAATGCTCATATCTGAGGATAAAACTGAAGATAACAAAGAACTAGAAGTTTTAGCACGTTCAGTAACAAATTTATTTGAGCAGTACGTAAAACTAAATAAAAAAATTCCGCCTGAAGTACTAACTTCATTAGCAGGAATAGATGAGCCTACACGGCTAGCAGATACTATTGCAGCACACATGTCTTTGAAGCTTGATGAAAAGCAACACGTGCTTGAAATTAGCAGTGTACGTGAACGTCTTGAGCATCTAGTGAGTTTGATTGAAGGCGAACTTGATGTGTTACAAATCGAAAAACGTATTCGCGGACGTGTTAAACAGCAAATGGAAAAATCGCAGCGTGAGTACTATTTGAATGAGCAAATGAAAGCCATACAAAAGGAATTGGGTGAACTCGAGGAGGCGCCTAATGAAATAGATGAACTGGCTGAAAAAATTGAAAAAATTGGTATGTCTAAAGAGGCTAAAAAGAAAGCAACTGCTGAGCTCAATAAACTCAAAATGATGTCGCCGATGTCTGCGGAAGCCACTGTTGTGCGTAATTACATCGATTGGTTAGTAGGTGTTCCTTGGAAGAAGAAATCAAAAGTTCGTAAAGACTTAGCTGTTGCTGAAAAGATCTTAGAAGAAGATCATTATGGCTTAGAGAAAGTAAAAGAGCGCATCATTGAGTATCTTGCTGTACAACAACGAGTGCAAAAATCTAAGGGACCGATCTTATGTTTAGTGGGTCCTCCGGGTGTGGGTAAAACCTCAATTGGAAAATCAATTGCACATGCCACAAGTAGAAAATTTACACGTATGTCACTAGGTGGTGTGCGTGACGAAGCCGAAATTAGAGGTCATCGACGTACCTATATTGGCTCTTTACCTGGCAAGATTATTCAGAACTTATCAAAAGTGGCTGTGCGCAATCCGTTATTTTTATTTGATGAAATAGACAAAATGGCGATGGATTTTCGCGGTGATCCAGCTTCAGCAATGCTGGAAGTTCTCGATCCAGAGCAAAATCACACGTTTGGAGATCACTATCTCGAAGTCGACTTTGACTTGTCTGATGTCATGTTTGTAGCAACGGCAAATAGCTTAAATATTCCTGGACCTTTATTAGATCGTATGGAGGTTATTCGTTTGCCGGGTTATACCGAAGACGAAAAGAAAAATATTGCAATACGCTATCTTGTACCAAAACAGCTTAAAGCAAATGGCTTAAAAGAAAAGGAAATTCATATTAGTGATACGGCAATTCGTGACATTATACGTTTCTATACGCGTGAGGCAGGCGTGCGTAATTTAGAGAGAGAAATTTCAAAAATTTGTCGAAAAGTAGTGAAGTCACTCATCCTAGGTGAAGGTAAACAGAAAATTTCAATTACTCCACGAACATTACATCAATATCTTGGTGTTAAACGCTTCCGTTATGGATTAGCTGAAGAGAATGACCAAATCGGGCAAGTCACTGGTTTGGCATGGACTGAAGTTGGTGGCGAGCTTCTCACCATTGAAGCGGTGGTGGTTCCTGGCAAAGGCAAAACCAGCCGCACCGGCCAATTAGAAGATGTCATGCAAGAGTCTATCCAAGTTGCACATACTGTTGTGCGCAGTCGTGCAGCGGTATTAGGTATCGAAGCCGATTTTTATGAAAAATCAGATATTCATATTCATGTGCCTGAAGGTGCAGTCAAAAAAGACGGCCCCAGTGCAGGCATTGCAATGACCACGGCCATTGTCTCTGCTCTCACCAAAATACCGGTACGAGCGGATGTTGCAATGACCGGAGAAATTACGTTAAGAGGTGAAGTGTTGCCTATTGGCGGCTTAAAAGAGAAACTTTTGGCAGCACATCGAGGTGAAATAAAGACGGTGTTGATCCCTAAAGAGAACGAAAAAGATTTAAGCGAGATTCCTAAGAATATCAAGCAAAAGCTTGAAATCATTCCTGTACAGTGGATTGATGAAGTACTACAAGTAGCTTTGGTGAAGATGCCTGAACCTCTTACGGATTCTGAAGTAGTAGATACAATTCAAGCCAAGCGTAAAAAACCCCCTCAAAAAGATAAGCCAGTACAAGCGCATTAAATATACATAGTTTGTTGACTTGCTTCGAATACGCTTGGTATAACAGCTGAGTTCAACGATCTATTAACTACGTGATTATTAAATATTGACCATCAACAATTATCTCTCTGCTTGTATCGTGTAGTGAAACTGAGATTTGCGAATTGATTTCGTCTCTTAAATTTAACCGGCAATCATGTGGATTGCATATCAACTATTAGGGGAGTTTGACTCAATGAATAAAAGTGAACTTGCTGAGGCTGTGGCTAATACGGCAAATCTTTCCAAAGCAGATGGCGCGCGCGCAGTTGATGCTGTAATTGATTCAATAACAGCAACATTGTGTCGTGGTGATACCGTCTCACTAGTCGGGTTCGGAACCTTTCAAGTAAAGCAGCGTAATGCACGCGCGGGCCGCAACCCACGCACAGGAGAAACAATTCAAATTGCAGCTTCAAAAGTGCCGAGTTTCAAGGCTGGCAAAGGTCTAAAGGATGCCGTAAACTAACGCGCCTTTTGGGGTGCTTAGCTCAGCTGGTAGAGCGTCGCCCTTACAAGGCGGATGTCGGGGGTTCGAATCCCTCAGCACCCACCAAGTATGACGGAGTGGTAGTTCAGCTGGTTAGAATACCGGCCTGTCACGCCGGGGGTCGCGGGTTCGAATCCCGTCCACTCCGCCATTTATTCCTAATAAAATTTGAAGTGCGAGCGTAAATACATACCATCTACTAAATTGTACAGCGAACAAATTTTCAGAATAATCACAAAATATGAGCTTCAAGGTAGAACTCATTTTCATACAGCAATAAATAATCTTGCTAACTGAAATCAGAGTCAGAAAAATCTTGCGAATAAAATTTTATGTTCACTAAAATTCGTTATAGAACCACCTTCTGAGTAATTAAATAACGCTACTTATTGAAATTCGTGACTGAATCATCTCGTAGGA
>JBFGJY010000088.1:0-7648 GCA_041576975.1 Gammaproteobacteria bacterium
CATTAAAACTTTTTCAGGCTCGCTACTTACTGCCCCTGTACGTCGGGTTGTAAGGGTTAAAATAAAGACGATACTAAGCATGTAGTACCAACGGCAGAGGATTCGCGGACGCGGGTTCGATTCCCGCCGCCTCCACCAAATAAAAATGCCGCATCAAGCGGCACTTTTTTTATGAGATCAAGAGACATTCCAATTATTAATTTACCAATGCTCCCAAACTTCGTAATACGTCACACCTTCTTTAACAACTCGGCGAATGCCAACTTGACGTTCATGTTTTAATGCCTTCTCTAGAGCTTTGTTATAAGCGGTAGATGCATCCCCACCCTCGCGTGATCTATAGAGATTTACTAAATGCCAACCTTGTTTGTTTAAGATATTTGTATCTTTCTCATCGAGGCTTTCAATTTCTTTAGAGTTTTCGCTCATAGCTAACCAATTAGTGTGGGATTGATGTGAAGACTATTTGACGTTTCAAATAAACCAGACAAACAATAATTATATATATCAAGATGCAAACCTGCCACTAGAAAACTAAAATATCATTCTGGAAGGTTTTGATAATGACATAAGAATTTACTTTATATATTTTTATATGGATAAAATTTAAAAGTCTCAAGATTTTACTGAGAAGGTCAATTTTCATAATTAAAAATTTAGCTACACAGGCCACCGCATAAAACAGACAAAAAATTGCTCCTATGACCTCATTCTACAGTATAGGTAGTGACTGGTTAATCTTCTTAGCTGCTCCAAATTTAATAGATACTCTTAGAACCCCTATTTAAGACCTTGATCTACCATTTCTTTATTCACAAGATCAATATTGTCATCAATTTTTGAATCCATAAATTCTTTAATTTTTGGTTTGAGTTGTTCTGATGTCTTTTCAGATGCCTTATCCAAAATAGTCGTTGTTGTTTCTAATGTTTTCTTGCCTACAGGTGATTCGTAAAAATCAAGTAACTGTTGTATTTCATCTTCAGAATAGACTTCTTTGAAAAGGGGTATATAGATATCTTTTTCGGCCTTTTCATATGGAAGTTCTGTTCGAATTAGCGATTCATAATCTTTTACTATTTGTTCGAATCTTTTATCTATAATTGTGGCAACTTGTTTTTTCTGCTCCTCACTAAAAGTTTTTATATCAATACTTTGATTTGCAGCTTGATAAAAACCCGCTTGTATTTGTTGTAAAACATAACTATGTATATTGCTGTAACTAGTTTTGATACCTGTAATTGAAAATAGCTCTGTTAACTTATCATCATAAGAATCAGCATATGTTGTAAAGCTAAGAAAGAGCAAAGTCAAAGCAAGAATTATTTTCATGATTAATCCTGGTTATGAAATTTAATATTTATTATATTAGTTGATTATTGAGTAGTGATACCTTCATACAAGTCAATCATAATGCGTCTTACCGCATTAATAGCATCTTCTACTTTTAAATTATATTGTTTGGCAACTAACTCACCAATTTGTTCAATACTTCTATTCCCGTCTATTGCTCCAAGTACTTGTGCTTGAAGTAGATGTTTTGAGGATTCTATGTCTTGCCCATTGTACCTTGGGATAGATTTATTCGTAGCAAGAATCCACGCAGGTAGATATTCGTATTTTGGTGGTACAGCTACGTCTTTGACTTTTTTAACACTGAAATTAAATACTTTTTCTGTTCGCCCATGGGCACTTATCGGTGAATCTAAGTATTGAATAGTCATTCGATTTGATGCAGCAACTTCAAAGCCATTCTTTTCGAGTAATTCAAGGACCTCCTCTTCGCTGTAACACCATGTTTGATCTTTATGAAAAAAAGCCAAAGAACCAGTATTAATCCAAACCCCTCCTTTTTTCAATAGTTGATTGAGACGCGGTATAAAGTCTCGAAGATTTTGTGGAACAACATCAATCAACCAAGGGGTTAGTACAGTATCAAAACTTTGTGCTTTAAATGGTGGATTCATTCCATCGGCAAACATAAATAAAAAGTTTTCGTTAACCGGTGATGGTGCTTGGCAATTCTGCAAATTAGTAAAACAATTTTTGTTAAGTGGTGCTACAGGAAACTCATACAAAGAAATACACTCACCTTGCACAATTCTACTGCATGCAAATAGTAGTAAAGGGTTGATATCTATTAATACAGAGAGCTCAGGCGCGTATTTTTGGTGTATGTCATAAGAAAGCCGCCCTGCCCCAGCTCCAATCGTTAATGTCTTCCCGAAATTTTCATGATTAACCAACACACTTTCTGCTGCCTCGAGTAATTGTTCATTTTCACCATTGTTCCAGGCCCAGTCTCGAAAAATATTATCGTAATAACTGGCCAATCCCTGAACTTTTGGTACTTTGGCATGTAATGCACTTACTGGATCACTCATAGAATCGAAGTTTTTATTGTCAAGGCCCAAGGGAGAGATCAATTGCAGCACTTGAGATGGTTGAGATTGTTTTGCTTGTAGTAGTTTGTTTATGCGTTTTTGACCTGTTTTACTCAAACGTTTGTCTTGTAAGGCGTCCTTTAGGCGTTGTTGTTCTACTGTGTTGATGTGTAAAAATCCATTTAGGCGCGCCTTCCACTCCAATAAAGTCTGATCAGGATCTGCAAATAACCAAGGCATACTCACGCTGCCACTTTCGAAAATAGGAAACTCTACGTTGCACTGTTCACACACTAGAGATTGCTTGTTTATAGAGAGCTTTGCTTCGGGATGGTTACAGGAAGGACATATCAATAACTGCAGCACTGCACAAAGTTCTGCAATCTGGCCATTTATTTCAGCTGCTTGGGAAGCGGGTGACGCGCTCAAATTAGTTTGAGTATGGTTACAAAATTAAGACAAGTATTGTCCTGGGTAGTGCAAACGAAGTCACGATTCTTGTCGTGTAAAATCCACCAGTTATAAAAAAACGGGGTGATAAAAAATCACCCCGTTTCTAAAAGTTTATTGTATGTTATTGATAATTATACAATTTGATTAAAGGCAATATATGGATCAGCGGCAGGACCCACACCCAATGTTGGGTTACCTAACACCGCTCCAAAGTTACCTTGTTCACCATGCAGTGCCATGTAGTTCAACACCACCCATTCGGCAAGTGTGGTAACACTATTAGCAAATGGTGTGGAACCCGTATCAATGGTACCGTCATTTCTAACCATACCCATCTGTTGCGAGGCATTGCCATTTCTCATCAGACCTGCAGATGCGATCGCTGGGCTATAAACAAAAATAACACTGGCTGCCCGTTGAGAATTATCCGAACGCCAACGGAATTTCGTGGTTCCGTTACCATCATCTTCTGGATTATTCCGATCTGCTACCACTGCACCATCACTGAAGAGGTAAATCATTAAAGGTTTACCCAATGCTGCGGCATATTCTAGTGATGCACCAATGACTTGGCCAATCTTAAAGTCTTTACCATCGGTTTCAGGACGTGGATCTTGGTGATAATCGCGACCACCGAATTCCATTGTGCCAGCCCCGCCATAACCATTCACCACAACCTTCATGGTGGCAGCAGCTTTACGAAAATCACCATCATTGCTGATCTCACCATTCGGGAAGATATTGGTCAGAATTGGATCTGCTTCTGGATCTAAATCAGATGGCAAGATCGGAGAATTTAATGTGGCTTCAGTCTGATCGTATCCACATTGAATGAGCTCTTCAGTCGCTTGCGCTTCGTTGATCACACCCAGTTTCAACTGATTCAGTATCTTAGTTGCAGCTGCCACACGACCGCCTGGGAATCCATCGCTTTCACCACCACTAAGACTAATGGCTTGGCTACGATTACTAACTCGAACTGGGCTAAGCGTAGCATCAATCATATATTCGGGTGCGGTTGAACGCCCACCGGTGTCCGAATTACGTGTTCCAATAGTTGCCACAAATTCACCATTGGCACCGGCTTTCGCGATTCCATAGATAGGATTGTGTGGGTTATTACCGGTATCGTTCTCCGAACGTGCCGGTGCAATCACAGCATTACAATTTGCACGGGTTCCAGCACTGGTTTTATCCAGCATGCCTCGTAACAAGGCGCTGTTCGGATGCATGGCTATGCCAAAATCTCGATTCACGCCTACTGTTGCAGGGCTGATTGCTGAAGGTAAACCAAGTGATTCGTAGGCATCATTTGGCAAGAAGGCTTCTTGGCCTGTACTTCCTACCATCACGTTTGAACCTGCGATATTGGCTCCACCGCCCATATCAATTCCAATATATGGAATCTTACCTGCACCGATAAGGCCGTTATCTGCACTAATTTCGCAAGCTGCCTTGGCTTCTCTAGAAACCAATGTTGCTAAGCTTGGTAGAAAAACTGTACTAGTGCCGGCAATAAGTCCTCGTCCTAAGAACTCCCTGCGGGTAACGGGTCTACCATGACCGGTACGTCGGCATGATTCTTCGATGCGCTGCTCTAGTCGGCGATGTGCCTCTTGCGCTCGTCGATGTTGCTCTCTGTATTTCGCCATTGTTGTTACCTCACTAGTCAATTAGTAGATTGTCATTGCACTACTTGCCAATGCAGCAGCACATACAGCTTGTAATGCTTGGCGTCCTGCATCGTTGTTACAACCATTTGCACAGTTCAAGTCGTTAAACATTGAAACGAACTCTGCTATGGAGGCCGTACGATCTGGCTGATTTGCCAAGTTATTACCTATGATCTTGTCGTATACGGTTCCTGCGATTGCATCTTTCTCAGCTGCATTAGCAACCAAGCAGTTACCGATATTAAAGAAGTTTTCGCAGCGATTATTGTTACCGGTGATTTCACCGCAATATGTCGTTGCAAGACGTTGAATCGCGATTTGGTTTGCACCAGCAAAACCTAATACATTAGAAGTTGGTGGCAACGAATCTCTGAGTTCGTTGTAACGATCACGAACGTCAGCATCACCTTGACTGATTCCTGTAAGTGCCGCCATGGTGTCGTGCACTTGTGAGAAAGTACGCACACCCACATCTGGCTCTTCTACGTCTGCAGGCGGTATTGGTGGCACTGGTCCTCCAATCGTTTCTGCCAGACCGGTTTGCCCACCTAGCACTTCAAACTCAAGATGGAATTGGTCTAATTCCATGCCCAGATCTGAAGGGATCACTGCACCTAAAGGTGATATCTCTTGACCGGACTGCATTACCATGGTGTCAAGGCGTCTAAATACTTGCATTGCGACCGGTACATTATTATTTACCGCAATACGCATATTCTTCACAGCGACACCCGTGGCATCACTTACTAGCATAGGTCTAGCAAACACATATGCAAATGGGTCAAGTACAGAAGCTTGCATCTCAATGTACCCTGGTGCACCTAAGATGTTGGCGACATCAAATCGTAGTGAAGTGATCGCACCAGCACCTGCTTCAAAGTTTTGAGCAATTTCAGCACCATTGAGTGCTTTGTTATGGATGGCAACCATTTTTAAGTCACCTGCCCATGGGCGATTATTAGTAACCTCATTACCTAAGACGAAGATATTATCGTCCTGCCAATTCAGCATATCGCCTTGAATGGTTTCTTCTGCAGCCAATACACCATTGACATAAATTTTACGGCCACCCGCCATGTTGTCATACGTCATCACAACATGTGTCAAGACTTCAGCCGTAACTGGAGGGTCATCAGCACGTAATTCTGGGTTACTTCCGTTAGGTCCGGTTTGTAAAGTTTGTACACGTGAAATGTACTGCACTGTGCGTTGACCCAGGGTGAAGTTACGTCGGCCCGTATCAATTGAATATGAAACGATTCGAGCGGGTCCAGTTTGATCTGCATTTGCTGGATTCACCCAGGCCTCAACACTGAACTGGTTTGCAGCTGAGAGTAAGTTAAATAGCTTTTGGCTATCCGCTAAGGATGCTTGGGCTTTACCGACAGGGGCAACATTTCTAAGACCACCTTCGTCAAGCAACTGAGCGCCTCCTTCGAGGTTTAGCGTGATACCTGCACCAACGTTGCTTGTTCCGACAGTAGTAGCGCTACCTGCACCCTCATCAAATCTAAACATTGTAATAACGTTTGCATCTGCACGTGGAATGCTACCTTCTACAACTTGTGAGAAGTTTGTCGTTGCACTCGCTACCACAGCACCACCTGGAGGCGGTGGGTTGCCTGCAGCAGATTGTGCAGCCCAGCTTTGAATTGCTTGAAGAACGTCTGCAGCTATTGTGGGACACAATGCTCCACAGTTATGATTCGTTAGTGGCCGCTGATGCAGGCTTGAAGCTGGTGGATTCGCTAGAATTGCTAGCCCTTGACCCGATACAACTGCATAGGAATTCGCTACATCCGCAACTGCAAATGGAATCGCTAGTTGATTCGTTCCATTGTGACAAAGCACACAAGTGTAATTTGGATTTGTTATTACTGGATGAACTGTTGCAGCAAAGAGTGCTTGCTCATCCACAGGTGGAGGTGTGTTGGGATTATTTGGATCCACTGGATCAGGCATTGGGTCACCTGGATCTGCCGGGATTATTGGTCCTCCATTTGGTGCTGCGGGACCTGCAACTGTACCACTGTCGCTGCTTCCTCCGCCCCCGCAGGCGGTCAAAGTAAGCGCTAGCATCATCATGCAAATCCAATGTAGTGCATGGTTGCGCAGTTTTGGCGCTTCATCGCTGCTACGTTGGTATAAGAAATTATTCTGACTCATAACATTTCTCCTAAATGGCATACCTAATTTGTGGCGTAACATTTCTAGTTACCCATGCAATAAGCAGCCGTCTCAGCAAAGACTCGCTTCATGCTGCGGTTATTCGCTTCAAAGCTATTGGCAATGTTTTGCACAGCTTGTACATCAGCAGGTCCATTGGGACTGCGATGACAAACTTTTTCAAAAGCTTTTTTAACTTGGCATTCAGAGAATTGGCGATTTTGTGCAATCTCCATGCCCAAGCTCTTCGCCCCTAAACCGGAACCAGGTCCGTTCCAACCTACCCAGCCATTCGGACCCGCTCGCCAATAATTCACCCAAGAATCACCCTTGGTTTCAAAACCGGTTCGAAATACTTGAGCGTCGCGTAGATATTTAGGTTGTACAACTCCATCTGTATAGACCAGTTGCAGCAACTCTTCATCAAAATCGTAATAAGCAAATGCGCCTGCCAAGCCGTCTAAGCCGGCATGACAAGTAAGACAATCGTTCATAAATATTTTGCTATCTCCACCGGGTGAACGATCAACGTCTTGGCGAACACGATCTGGCCATGCAGATTTATCGCGAAAAGCTTCCACATCCATACACATAAAGTTTAGACCTGCGAAGCGCACCGCTGCGCGATTGGTTCCCGCAATTAAATATGCTTCCGCAAAGCCTCGTGTGGTCATAATGCCTGCGGTTTGAGCGGTTCCAAGGCCAGTCAGAGCAGACTGATTCATAGGAACAAGCATTGCAGGATCACTTAAATCTCTACGTCTGTTCTGTAAATCTACGTAGTGATCATTGTTATCAGAGGCATATGCTACATCTGTAGCTACTGCCGAACCGACATACACCGTGTCTGCAGATAAAATTTGGTCAAAAGGAATATCATCTCGGACGAATCCCATTACTGTAGCGGTTGAATCGTTAAGATCTCGATACACCGACTGGTCTCTATTGGTCCAAGGTGTTGCCCAATCTTTA
>JBFGJY010000089.1:0-7593 GCA_041576975.1 Gammaproteobacteria bacterium
CAGTGATTAATCGTAATGGTAAGTTAATTAAACAAGATCGGCGTTCTAGACCCGATCGGCGTATTGCGAATATTCAGGTCAAAGGACATTTTCTACACGCCAAAAAAGACTTATTAAAGAAATTCATAGAGATTTAGTGCTTCTTAATCTCTTTGTCTCCCTCTGCAATTTCCACTTGTCGGATCACTGCTAGCATGGCCTCCATGCCCATCTTAAAGATCTTCTTGGTTTCTTCGGTCATTTCTTCTAATTCAACAAACTGCTGAAATACTTCTTCTGGAAAGTCACCCTATTCCAATTGGTATACACCTAACTCTAAGGCCAGCATCTTGGCACAGGTGGCAATCTGGTCGGTTTTTAATTCATTGAGTTTAGTTTCGGCAGCGTATAAATATTTTTCCCAGGATTCTGTTTCCATGGTTATTTCCTTCGAGAAGCGGCCGCACACGCTGATGATCGCACGATTACTGTTAACGGAAGTTACTGTGTAGCTAATAAAATTGATGAAATATGTATGTTAGGCAGAATGCAATTGGCACGGCGGCTGCTAAAAGAAATGCCATGCATACGAGGTGTCTGATAAGTTCAGATTGAATATTGTCCATAACTCCCCCTTATTGTTATTTTTATTAGTTTGGACCGAGTTTTTCTTATTGGAAATAAAGAAAAACATCTAGAACCTATATTAGTATAAATTTATAACTCATTGTTTATTCGTAAATATAAATGTGATGGGCAACACACTTTAAATATATGTCGATTAATTGACGATTTTTATGGAATCTAATTTTAAATTCATCAAAAAAACTTTGAAGTGGATTCTCATCATCTTAATTCATTCAACGATCTATTCAGGGCTATTCTGAGCCATATGAAAGTAGTTGTTTTATTTTGGCTCTATTTTTTATATACGATTACATATGCCACTGAAAACTATTGCCATGATGAAGAAGCCAACACCTATTGGGATGATCTTGCCATATATTATGTCGATCGTATGGATGTTACTAACTTAGTTAAGTTACGAAATCAACTGTGTTGGCAAGTCGATACAGGTGAAATTTGTGTAGAGGATGCAACCGAAATATTTGAGCGTGAGAGGGAGTGAGTTGTAGAGGGTATGAAGCGTGGAAATTTCTAATTATTAAATGTCTGCTTGCGGCCAATAGCAGTCATTCAATAATGCAAAAAATTAATGCTTAGAGATATTTAATGCCTTCAATACGGTCTCATCTCGATCGTAAACATCATCGATAAAACGTACACCTTGTGACAAATCATCGACAACAACAGTCCAGTAAAGTAGGTGAACCGGAATACGTTTTTTTAATGTAATACTAATTTCCTTAGCCCTATCAAGCGCACGGTTTATTTTTGTTCTTGTCCATTCAGGATTATCAGCCAGTACCCATTCTACAAGATCAATAGGGTTTTTCACTCGAATACAACCAGATGAGAAGTCTCGACGTACTTTTCCAAATAAACTTCTTGTAGGCGTATCGTGTAAATAGACGTCGTGTGGATTTGGAAACATAAACTTCACTTGGCCAAGCGCATTATTTACGCCTGGTTTCTGGCGAAGACGAAAAGGAAAGTTTGAGGCACTATATTGATGCCAATTGATATCACTATGCACGGCTAAATTTCCATCTTTATCGAGTACTTGATACCCAAAGGCGTCGATAATATCTGGATCTTTTTTAAACTTTGGCAAAATATCTAATCGAGCTAGTTTAGGCGGTATTACCCACCATGGATTGAGCACGATATAACTCATACTTGCAGAAAAAATTGGAGTTTTCCGGTAAGTTTTGCCAATCACAACGTCATAAACTTCAGTGGCAGCTCTGTCTTCATAAATTTCTAACTGGTAATCTGCGATATTGACGCGTAGATGCTTTTCGCCAAAATCTTCGGGAAGCCAGCGCCAGCGTTCCAAGTTGACTCTTAATTGATCAACTCGGTCTTGAGGGGTACGGTTTAGTTCTTGCAGTGTTGCAGGACCAACAACGCCGTCCGGCTCAAGATTCGCGCGACGTTGAAACTGTTTCACGGCTTCGACCAAGCTTTCGTCATAAAAGTCACTTATCTCCATGAGTTGATCTATATCACCGGTTGCTCTGAGTCTTTCACGAAGCTGACTAACATGGGGGGAATATTCACCTGGTTTCAGTAGTTCTCCAAAGGCTACGATTCCCCATCCTCCATCGGCAGCAATATTTCTATAATGTAATAGGGCAGCTTTTAATATCTCGTATCTTGGTTGTTGCGGAGCTAATTGTTCTAAAGAGGCTTTTATACTTCCATTCTGTAATGCTGAGCTGAGGTAGCTCACTAGATCTTGTTCACGACCTTTTGCAGTCCATGTTGGTTCTATGGAAATTGGATCAAGTTTTCCACTAAGCAAGTGTCCAGCAAGAGAAAGATAGGCATCAGTAGCGAGTACATCACGATCTGCTTGAGATAGGTTATTAGTAGTAAGATTTGTTAAATGATAATCAGAGGGCGTTAGACCATGCGATTCACTAGATTGAATTGAATCTATCAAATCTTCTAATTTTCTCTCATTCCACAATAAAAAAAACTGATTTTGGTTGTAAATCTGTTCGACAGAATATTGGGCCAGTAACTGCTCATTCAGAGATAAATGGTGTAGAACACTTTTGAGCTGTGGCTCCTCTGTATTATTTCCAAATACATTGAATGTGAATAAAAGATTTACACAGAAAAAAATATATAAAAATCTCATTACTTATATTTTTAATATATTGGTTTTCATAGAATTTATTACAAATAATTTCTCTATTATTATGATTTAGGACATGCCAAAAATAAATTACCTATCAAAAATATATTCAAAAGAATTAAAATATTTGTTGATGTCTGCTTTGGGTTATTACCGGACATTAAACAGCTTTGATTTGTGATTTCCAACCTTGAGTCCCCTAAATTTCTATTCTGAATGTCTGCTTTCGGCCATAAGCAGACATTCAATTAATGCGAATTTTCATCCAGCGACTTTCGCCAATAAATTAGCTAGTCTCTGCGAGTACGTTGTATATTCTCAAAATAATTAATTCGTATTTTCAGCGACCGATTCTCCCAAAGCTATAGTCTTATGACATGTTATTCTCTACAAACTAAGGTGATCAAATGATCGACCCAGCAATGCGTTTGCTAAATTCGTTAGATATTTTGTTACCATCGTTAATATACTCTACATTTTGAATTCCAAATATTTGAAGAATGGACATCGCCCTAGACAACACCACAATTTACCACTGGTTGATCAGTAACAGCACTCAATTAGTTATCACTGTCCTAATTGCTGTTGTTTACATTATTCTTGATAGATTTAGCACCCCAAAATTAGTCAAAGGTGCAGATCAGGGTCATTTCAAGGATGGTGCCGCGACCAAGGCCATCCGGATCGCTCGAGTGGTTACGGGATTCGTTGGCTTATTAGTCTTAGTATTAGTCTGGGGTATAGAGTTCGATTCGGTGCTGATATTTGCAACAACGACGATTACGTTGCTCGGCGTAGCGTTTTTTGCCAGTTGGTCACTATTGAGCAATGTAACAGCTCACTTCGTTTTATTACTGCAACCTTCTTTCGAGCATGGTGTATTCATTCGCATTATTGAGGCCGACAATTACACCGAAGGATATATATCTGAATTGAATTTATTCAATACAACGCTTGTTACGGAGAATAAAGAAGTAATCGTTTATCCAAACAATCTATTGTTAGGTCGACAGGCTCTAATTAACCCACGTGATAGATTATACGGTGTCGGCAAGCTGCCCCAACATTCCAAGACCATCACAGAAGAAGAAATCGATCATAAAAGATCTTAATTAATACTTGTAACTATGTCCGCTTTGGGTCGAAAGCGGTCATTCAATAATAAATTCTTAAATATTCCAACCAGTGTCGCCTTTCAACCAAAGCAGAAGTTCGACATCTTTTATAACGACCAAGGTGAGCAGCGCGCGAATAGCACGCACGTCCGCCTTCGGCGGGAGCGAACTCGACCGCTTTGTTATACATCTTTAATGTCCATGCGCTTGGGTTTTTGGTGCCAATGCTGGAAATCTGTGCGTTGCATACTGAGTGTGGCAACTAACACAGACTTCGCTCATCTTTGAGAAATAGAAGCCTACTAATTCGGCCTTTTCCATTTTTGCCGCATGCTCTAGCATGCCTGATAGATAATGAAACTGCTGATCAAGCTCAATGAATGCGCTTGGGAGTTTGGAGTGTAGTTCGTGCTTTTGTTCTTCAGAAAGGCTTTGTTTCAGAACGTAGCTACTTTCCATTTCACTTGCAATAGATCCTATTTCGGCCCATCTACCAGAAACATACAAAGGCAGTATTTCTATCATGCCTTTCTGCAATTGACGCATTTCTTGAGACAATAGGTTCCGCAGATCAGGTGAAAGATCGACTATGCCTGAATGACTTTTATCAATAGAGTGACGTTCATGTTCCTCTCCATGACATAAGTACGGTATGAGTATTACCAAGAAGAAGAGTTGGGATAGTTTTTTCATCTAGTATTCCATTCTTGCTTTATATACATAACTAAAATTAAACGACCTAATTGTCGCCACCATCTCGATAGTGGCCAATATTGACCAAATGTATATGTCCGCTTTGGGTCGTTAGCGGTTATTCATAAAGTCAGTAATTTTTTCTAGAGGGGATAACACCCCTTACGCCACCTCTTGGATTATCGACATCACCCAATCGTCTTTCAATGAGATGAATATGACAATGAAATACTGATTGACCAGCTGCTGCACCAGAATTTACACCGATATTAAAGCCTCCATCACTTGGGTCATCTTTTAGAATATCGTCCCTTATATATTTCAGTAAAATATTGCAGGCACGTATTTCTTCTTTTGAAAGATCAAAATAATCTTCAACATGGCGTTTAGGGATAACTAACGTATGAAATTTAGATACGGGATACTTATCTCGTACTGCAATAGCTAATTCATTTTCCTCAATGATTCTTTCATGCTTCATGCCACAAAATAGACATCCCTTTTTTTTATTTTCCATAACTAGCTGCGTAAAATTAGTAATAGGAGTTTATTTATTAACATCCAAAATCCTTTCTTAAAGCCTCTTCATCAACTTCACCAAATTTACGCATTTCAAATGATCGAATTTCTTCACAAGTACAACCCTTATCTGCGCTTCCCCATTTGCCTGATGCGGTGATTGAATACAGGGTATCCTCATCTTCCTTGCAGTACCAAACTTAACTTTCACTGCATGCGACAAAACACGATGTTACAAATAAAATTAAAATGAATGGTAGGAGTTTTTTCATTCTTATTACACCCATGAATTGCTCTAGCTAAGATCAAACAGTTTCTCGGAATTATCAAAGAATATAACTTGAAGCTATTGGTTTATTGATTTAACACAATAATTTCAGCATTTCAGAGTTATAGACTATTATAAAAGAGCAATTGATTATTGTTTAGTTATAACTGAATTAAAGGGAGAAGGTACTATGTTTGTTGGTGAAATGTGTAATCGACAAGTTGTCATCTGTCGACCGGATGACTCCATACAGAACGCAGCCGAACTCATGCGTGATAATCATGTTGGCGATGTTATCGTTGTTGAGCATAAGGAAGGTAAACATTTCCCGATAGGTATTTTGACGGATAGGGACATCGTGATCGAGGTTTTGGCACAGGGGGTTAATTTGAACGATATTGCTGTAAAGGATGTGATGAGTAGCGAATTGATACGTGTCAAAGAAGACGATTATATAATAGAGACGATCGAGCAAATGAGAGATAAAGGAATTCGTCGTGTTCCTGTTGTAAATCGAGACGGCAGCCTTGAAGGAATTCTAGCTGTTGATGATACGATTGAATTAGTTGCTGAGTTACTATCTAATTTGGTAAGGCTTTTTAAGCGTGAATTTAATCGCGAATTAAAAACTCGCTAACTGATACGCTTTGGGTCGAAAGCGGTCATTCGTGATTAATTATAAGGGCACAGCAGCAGACATAACAGTCTGATAGAAAGTCGCCATCTTTTTTGAAACACTACCGTTATTTTATCTCATTGGAGTTTGTTATGGCTGTAAAAACGAAGAAGAAGAGGTTAACAAAGAAAACCACAATAGCCAGCGTTAAACAGGAATTGACTGCCTTAAGAAAGGTGGCAAGGGAACAGTCTATAGTTTTGAAAAAGGCGACTGCAAAAGAAACGGTTGCCTTGGAAAAAAAGATAGCTCAAATAAAAGTGAAGAGTAAGAGAGAAGCAGCAGCCCTGAAGAAAAGGCTTATTGCTGCAGAGAAAAAAGCTGAGGTGGAGATTGCTGCATTGAAAAAGGCATACGCTGCATCAAAGAAAGCATACACTGCGTCAAAGAAAAAAGTAACAAAGAAAAAGGTGGTAAAGAGGAAATCAAAAACCAGAACGAAAGGTTAGTAATTAAACACTTATTCATGTGTTAGATTGAATCCTCAGCCCATTCTACAATCAAATCGCTTTGAAACAATAGTTGACGAATCGTTATGTCCGCTTTGGGTCGTTAGCGGTCATTCAACTATAAGAATCCTGTAAATTCCATTCTATGTCTGCTTTCGGCCAAAAGCGGACATTCACTATCCACACAAATCTAATCATTTAGGCACCATATCAGAGATATGAAAGTCATTCTTACCGTCTCTTCCTACAGATTAATTATTTTTATCATTTGGAGATTTGATGTTCCTAAGTATTGATGCACCTCAAATTAATAATATGGAAGTGCATTAAATTCTAAACAGTGAAAAGCTTTAAATTAATAGGCAAATAAATGTCTGATCAAATTATTGGTTATTACAGCTCACGTAAAGAGAAGCTTCTGAAGGATTTCGACAAAACTTGTTCATTGATGAAAGACCGAATGGCAGCACATTACGGCGAAGGTTTCACAAGTATTTTGTTAAAAGAAATGCGCAAAGAATATAAAAAACTAATTCCTGAAATCCCTTACATTAAAGGAGTACGAGCGTTGTTTCTGAATACATTTCTTATTGGTACAGCTCAAGAACTTGCAGTCTATAAAGCAATGAAGAACCATGGGAAGCCACCTTCAGAGGCTTGGGAATTGTGTCACCAAGCAATTCGTTTACGAAGTGAAACCGTTCCTAAATGGAAACGTTGGCTATTGAGACGGCTCATGTTTTCAAACTTCGTTAGAAAAGTTCTGGCGAGGAGAGCAAGTACTCACCAAAAAGGCCGTTTTGGTGATTTTGAGATCGAGTACCTTGTGGGCAAAGGAGACGATTTTGATATAGGTGTCAATTACCATAGATGTGGAAATTATAATTTTGCAATGCAACATGGGGGTGCAGAATTTGCTCCTTATATCTGTATGTCAGATATTGCTTTAAGCGATGCACTGGGATGGGGTCTTACGCGTACACAAACGCTTGCTGATGGTTGTAGTTATTGTGATTTTCGTTTCAAGAAAGGAGCAACAACCAATATTTCATCAAAAACGCCTGAAGTACAGAATACTATTACGAAAATACGAGATAACGAGATTCAACAAAAGTCTCAAAACATTA
>JBFGJY010000090.1:0-7466 GCA_041576975.1 Gammaproteobacteria bacterium
CATTAAAACTTTTTCAGGCTCGCTACTTACTGCCCCTGTACGTCGGGTTGTAAGGGTTAAAATAAAGACGATACTAAGCATGTAGTACCAACGGCAGAGGATTCGCGGACGCGGGTTCGATTCCCGCCGCCTCCACCAAATTAGAATTTTGGATTGGTAAATTACCTAAGATGCTGAACGGTATAGAAAATTTACTGGTTCCAAAATTTGTCTTTGGGCTGTATCTAATTGGCCCATCAAAAACTAATTGTTGTATCATCTTTTTCGTATTGAGATCGCCATTTAGCCATATATCCGCAGGCGAAGACAGAACAGCATGTCAAAGTACAATTCGGAGGGTTAAGGAAACACTTTCAATCGATGTTGAATCCTCGAAAGGGATGATTGGAGATATCCGTTGGTGATTCGCTTACAAAAACCCTCTATTGCAACAAGATGAAAGGAGACCTAGCTGTTTGTTAGCTTTGGGTCGTTAGCGGTCATTAGTACAATTGCACTAATTAGTTGCATCTTTTGCCGATAAGGCAAATAAATTTTCATCAATAGGCTTCCAGTAAAACCAGTGGGTTTCTTTTCCCTTAAGCACAAGAAACTGGTAATGAACAAAACGCGTCATCTCTAGCTTCATGAGTAACCAATTGTCCTGATTGCGACTGAAACTAGGAAGATCTGAAGAATAAAAATTACCAACAACAAGAGTTTTAAACACTCGCCGTGATTGCAGCGTTAGATATCCATCTTTACAGGTAAAGTCTCCTTTGCTCATATCCAATAGTTCTTCGTGCACAAGGGAGTTATTCTTGCCATCCACATTCCATAACTTGATTTGAAGTTGTGTGTCCTCAGTGTGACTTAACTCAACCATATTAACGCTCTCAACGGGCTTGCACTCGTAAAGGGGATTACCTTTCCAGTCATAAGTGAGATCTTTAGCAAGGAGTTGAAAACTCAAATGCATACAATCCAAATCAGGAAAACTAGATAAATCGTCTGCCCAATCTAACTCACCTAAATTCTCATAAAAGCCAGAAAGAACAGGACATTGACGACTTGTTATATCATCGTCCAGCTGAGCCCATTGCACAGGGTAATTGCTGCCCCTCGTGTAGGCGCATGAATTGACGATAAGCGCAAAAACTAAAACTACTACAAGACGAATGAGCAGCATAATTTAAACAAGTGCAAATGTAGTACATTTTTATATTATACGCTTTTATTACTAATCAATTTATAAATTTGTAGATACTAAGGTTTAGTGATGATTTACAGATCGCCAATTGTAATGTCCGCTAACGACTGCCACTTCAACCGACCGATGCAACACATTGGTTAAAACGTTCTGCTGGGCGTCAGCCTTCCCCTGCCGAAGATTCTCGCGAAACCGGCGAGAGGCTGAATTCTGATACGGCGCGCAACTTCGCGATTTCGTCTGGCACCTTAAGCGCTTTCTCAGCGTGCGCATTAACAAGACGTGCACATTCAAGTGCCGCTTTCGCCATTTGTTTATCACCAACGTCTGCCAATGCGGCTAGTGCTTTTTGTGCCCGAATCACAACTTCAATAGTACCTGCGCCATCACGTGCTATTGCACTGAATGCATCATCAAACATATCAACTATAGAAATCTCCGGGACGCTAACGCGATCGAAATCGATACTCGGTTGTTCGCGCTCTGAGGTCTCATTGGACAAATCTGTGAACAGCCGGACAAAGACACCTATAATTTCGATCGCGGTTCCGGGGTCGTTGACGGCGGGAGAAAGGGCACGACTGGCGATCTCTGACAAAGTAATAAGGCCGAATCGAGGGTCATCATCGAACGTCCTGTTCCTACCGATACTAAATGCATTGACAATTGATGTTACTTCGATATCTGAGCCCTCGCGGCCGCTTCTTAAATACGCCAGGGGCTGATTCGTTGTCACAAATGTCCCTGGAAGAGCCGATACTTCAATATACGTTTCGGTTTTCTCAGCGGTAGTCTGCAATGCTGTCATGTCGATATGCTTAATATAGCCAATAGTGGTTCCAAATACTGGCAAACCATCTGTCAGATTCTCTGACTTGACTCCTCCAAGAAAAGGTTTCTCTCTTCGACGGCATAGTGCTTCACCGGCCGCTTTCTCAACCTTGCTAATTGTTGTCCCGAGACGCCCTAATCGAGCGATGCCATCTACCCATCTTATAAAGTTCAATATTACTAATCCAAACACTACTATTGTAATAAGGAAAAGAATGAACCTGCCTGCCTTATCGTAATAGCCATTCATTAAAGCGACCTGGGCAACGATACTAAAAATAAATGCACCAATAAACGTTGACAATGCGTTTTGAGACAGATCGTCGGACACCACCAAACTGAAGGTCCGCGGAGTCGCAGAACTGCTCGCGGACTGATAAGCGGCAAGCATCGAACCGACGGCGAATACTGCCATGACCAGCATGCTCGCAGAGATGACTTTCAGTAACATCTCGATGGATTCTGTTTTAACGTCAGGAGCCTTCTGGAATAACTCCAACTGGTCTACCGATGAGGCCACAAATGCGATTGCGATAGACAAAAGACAAACTATCAATGGCTTAACCCAAAGTCTCTCGCCCATCCGCTGCAGAAAAAATTTAAGTTTATCTTTCATTAATTATTCTCAATGGCGAAGAAGCATTCTTGACGCGCAACTATTATTAGATGATTAAATGTCCTTTTTGTTTTTGGACATTGGGTCCTAACAAGCTCGCTACTAAAATATTCAATGCGTTGGCATTCAATAGTAGTACAGTTCCAGGGTTCTTATCGAGAATAAAACGGAACAAATTCGTATCCTCAGAGACTCTCGGACAATTTATTCCAATTTGCTCGTATCACGCATTGATAGACTAGGTTCTGCACGCAAAAAAAAAAGAAACGAATATCAGCTTTGTGGCACATAGGCTAAAGTCCGCTTTGGGTCGTTAGCGGTCACTTAACATCACTAAAAATAAATAAGCTTGCGATTTATTAAGATTTGGTAATAGGTACTAACGCGATCTCAACACGACGATTTAATGCACGTCCTTCCTTAGTATCATTGTTCGCCACCGGATAATTTTCACCGTATCCATAACTTCCTAAGCGCAAAAGTTCTACATCGCGGCTTTGAAAATAATTAGCCACACTTTTAGCACGTCGTTCTGACAAGCCCTGGTTATATGATTCGCTCCCAGTGCTGTCTGTGTGACCCATGATTTCAATTAGGGTTTTATCATATTCATTTACCACTAAGGTCACTGAATCCAATACTGGGAAGAAGTCGCCATTAATATCAGCGCTATCCACTGCAAATGTGATGTTACCAGGCATATTCAAAATAATGTTATCGCCATCACGCGTTACACTCACACCCGTACCTGCAAGCTTTTCTCTTAGTTTTGCTTCTTGCACATCCATATAATACCCAACCGCACCACCGGCTAATGCGCCAAGACCTGCACCGATCAATGCATGCTTACGTCGCTCTCGACTATCATCACCTGTAATCAATCCAACTACAGCTCCAGCTGCAGCACCCGCCCCCGCCCCAATTACAGCTTTGCTTACTTGTTTTTCACCAGTATAAGGATTGGTAGTGCTGCATGATGTAGTCGTGATTACAACCAAGCTTATAACTATGCAAATAATAATTTTTGTGAACATTTTTCCTTTCCTTTTGATTCACGGTATGTTTCGGGATATATGGATTGCAGTCTGTAATTCTAAAACTATTAGATCGGTCTATTCATGCAAGGTTTCAATTTGGCAATAATATAATAACGCTAATTACTAATCTAATGCTCCACATGCTCTCTGAGAAGGTTCTATTGAATCACTTATGAAACACTCAAGTAAGTTGAAAATATGTAGATAGCTTGAATGTCCGCTTTCGGCCAAAAGCGGTCATTATTTACATTATGCATTTGCTACAAAAATTGCACCGATTACGATTAGGACACTTCCAGATAACAATTTTACGGTATGTAAATCTTTCCATTCGCTAAATATTACCAAAGCAAGTAATACAGCAATCAGTGTATTCATATTGTATAAGGGAACTAATTGAGATATTGGGATGTTAAAGTGAAGCAGTGAATAGGCTACTAATCCGCTTGCTATTCCCCATGTCAATCCGAATAAACCTGCAAATGAGCTTGCTTTAATTGAAAAAGGGACTGTATTGTCAAAAAAATAAAAACCTAATCCCGCCATTGCAACTCCTAGCCCAACTGCAACAAGATACGTTGAAATACTTATACCTACATTTGTGCTGAACTTTTGGAAAATAGCTGATCCACCATAAATAAATGCAGGTAAAAATCCGCCGATTAATAAAGCTGTTGCTTTAGAAGACATATAGCCATCCTTTATATAAAGAATTATTTAAATATTAAATCTCCGCTTTGGGTCGTTAGCGGTCAATTTATCTTGGGCCATTAGCAACATAATTTGCTATAAAAATTAGTATGGTCAACGCCAGCCCTGTTAAAGAAATTGTCTCGTAAAAATCTAGCCCATAAATTGGTGCTATAAATAATGCTGGTGTAAGAAATATCAGCATAAAAATAGGTAAAAATAATGCTGTCTTTTGATTTCCAAAATTCCATGCCCAACCAAATTTCCACCTGTTACGAACAATAAATCTTGGGTCATCCTTACAATGATAAATAATGCCAAATTTCCAGTTCTTGATGTCTGCTCGTAATGTCTCTGCTTGTGTTCTTGTCATTAGATTAGAAAGCTAAAGTCATTAAATTTATGTGCATGGAATTATAATTTAATTTCTTTTTATGTCTGCTTTCGGCCAATAGCGGTCATTCATATTAAATACTTATTGACTCTCCATTATGCAAAATTTTGCATTTAGCATCTGTTTTGTCCACCTCTTCTTTAAACATCTCGTCATTAGCAGGATTATATTTTTTGGTGAAGAATGCCGGACAGTTATAATGGCAAGGAATTACAAGTTTTGGTTGCATTATACTTACCGCTTGCAAGGCTTCTTTTTCATCCATTGTATTGTGAATGACTTTACCTCCAATCGGTATCATTAACACATCAGGGTTATTAATAGTTTTCCATTCTTTTGCTTGCAGGAGAGTATCTCCAAGATTAACAATACTTTTCCCATCAAGTTTCATATTAAAACCAATAGCGCCCCACCCAACTCTCTCATCTGGTCCTGGCTTTAGTGTTTTAGAAAATGGGCCCAATTTAATCTTTAAGTCACCATGGGTCGTTTTTATTCCTGTAATTGACATGCCATCAAGCTGAATTGTTTCATTAACTGAGATGGTATGAACATTTTTAATTGGTGTTGTAAATGCTAATCCTTTATCTCGAGGTCCAAGCAATAGTGCTTTTCCTTCTATGTTTCTTACCATTGTTTTATTACAAATCACTGTAGCCCTAGAGACTTCTGCTATGCGATCCGTGTGCCAGTAATGGTCAATATCTCCATGAGTGATGAAGATGTGTGTAATATCCTTCCATTCCGATTTTGGAATTAATGTAGTAAGCCTGAAAAAGTAAAAGAATAAAGCCCCTGGATCTATGGCGATTTTTTTATTTCCCGATTCAATAAGAAAAGTGTTGTAAAGGTAGTGAGTGATTTTCATTTATTCTAGTTTGCACACACAACTATTAAAAATAATGTTTCAAATAATATTATATTTTTTACATGGAAATGAATGTCCGCTTTAGGTCGACTAGCGGTCGTTAATACATACGGAATAGAATTAGATTTGCGACCGCAGTTCAACAGTGTTTCCTTCCGGATCATTTATGTAAATTGATCGACCTGTTCCCTGAGCGCCGTAACGATCTGCAAATTCACCTACTGAAATGTTATGGGACTCTAAATGACTTTTGATGCCTTCCTCTGAGATCATCTTTAGCTGAAGACAAAAATGGTCTACGTTATTTTCAGTTTTGCTAGGTGGTCCGCCACCTAATTTTTCTATTTTACTGTCCACTCTAACTAAATCGATCAATGCGCTACCAGCTCGCAGCTGAGTAATTCCCAATTCATAGGAAGATTCTCTCTCAACCTTACAACCCAAGACCCCGCAATAGAAATCTAGCATTTCATTTAGTTTTGTCGTTCTCAACACAATATGATCAATACCAACTACCTCGATCATTTAAATTGTTCCTCCTGTTTAACTTCAGCCTAAAATTTATCCGTGTGCAGTATCTTTGTAGGTTTTGTTATTATGTATCATAGAGATTACAACAACCCCCAATCTCTGCTCAGTCTCTACTCTTCGATGAGCTTCGGCAACTTGTTCAAGGGAATAAATCTTATCGACAGTTGATTTTATTTTATTCTCTTCTATCATTCTCTTAAGTGCTAGGAGCTCTTCTTCTTTTTCTTCGGCAAAAATAAATACTGCTGTCTTATCAGTAAACATAGAAGTTAGTATAGACCTCAGCATGTCAGATATACGCGGATTTGCTATCAGATAGCGTCCTTTTAGGTTTAGTACTTTGATGCAATTGGTATATGAACTTTTAGCTACAATGTCAAAAATCACATCATATTTCTGACCGCTTTTTGCAAAATCTTCTTTGGTATAATCGAAGAAATGATCTGCACCAATTTGTAATAACATTTCTTTCTTAATAGTGCTATCTACAGCTGTAACCTCCGCACCCATGGCTTTTGCAATCTGCACTCCAAAAGTGCCAATACTGCCACCCGCACCGTTGACTAAAACTTTTTCACCATCTTGAATATTTGCTTTTCTCAAAAAATGAAGTGCATTCAATCCGCCCAAAGGTATGGCAGCCGCTTCTTCAAAGCTCACATTGTTTGGTTTAGGTACAATGGTGTAGTTTTCCGGTAAACACATATACTCGCCATATGCACCAAACCGAAGCTTGGCTGATCCAAAAATCTGATCACCCTTCTTAAACTTAGTGACATCTTTACCTACAGAATCAACCTCCCCCGCAAAATATCCTCCCAATATTTGCTTCTTTGGCTTTAAAATCCCCATTGCTATTCGTAAAGGTAGCCAAAACCATTTAACTGCGAATTTGAAACTACGCATTTCACAGTCCGCCTTCGTTGCCTCGGCTGCATGAACTTTTATCAATACTTCATCATCTTTAGGTGTAGGTATTGCTACTTCTTTTAGCCGAAGAACATCAGGTGTCCCATATTCAGTGTATACAATTGCTTTCATTATTCAGTCGGATTGGGTTTATCTTATTTCAGAAGAAATCTATAAATTAGTTTTTTGAATAAAATGGCTTTTTGGCTAATAATAGTCATTTGAAATTTTAAAAAATTATTGAAAATTTTCTCGGACCGGGTCCCTAGGTCTAATTAAGGCAGTAGCGCTTTTACCCCCACCCCCGTCTTTGTCGTACAAAAAAAGAATCCTTTTTTAACTAATTGATTTATGAGTTTGGTAGCAAAATCTTGGATGGAGAAGCCAGATTAACACTACCA
>JBFGJY010000091.1:0-7346 GCA_041576975.1 Gammaproteobacteria bacterium
GCAATAATTAGTTTAGATGGTTTTTATACCTTTGCCGTAGGAACTAGAGATGGATTTGCAGTGATGCGCGATCCTATAGCTTGCAAACCTGCAGTCATTGCTGAAACTGACGATTGGGTGGCAATGGCTTCAGAGTATCGTGCCATTGCGGTGTTACCTGGGGCAAAGACTGCAAATTGTTGGGAGCCTAAACCGGCAAAAATTCATAGCTGGAAACATTAAACAAAATAGATTATAGAAATGAAAAAAATTGAATATGATTTAGACCATACTCCAGTCCGTGAATTAAATTCGGCATTGCACAATCCTGAGATCGCAAAAGATCAGTCAACTTGGAAAATCATCAATACCAAAGGACGCCATGCTATTGCAGTGGGGATTGATGCTGCATTGGACTTACATATTGATGGACATGTCGGCTATTACTGTGCAGGTATGAATAAGCTAGCAAGCATAACGATAAATGGTCATTGTGGTCCGGGTGTTGCTGAGAACATGATGTCGGGAATAGTAAGCGTTAAAGGAAATGCATCACAGTACGCAGGCGCCACCGCACACGGTGGTCTTCTTATCATTGAAGGTGATGCGAGTTCGCGCTGCGGCATTTCTATGAAAGGTGTCGACATCGTGGTCAAAGGAGATGTGGGTCATATGAGTGCATTCATGGCACAAACGGGTCGTTTGGTGGTGTGTGGGGATGCAGGGGATGCACTAGGCGATTCATTGTATGAAGCCAGGCTATATATTCGCGGTAAAGTCGCCAGTCTGGGGGCAGATTGTATCGAAAAACCCATGCAAACAGAGCATAAAACTGAACTACAAGAATTACTTGAGCGAGCCAATCTACTCAATATCAATGTTGATGAATTTCGTCGTTATGGTTCTGCAAGAAAATTATATAACTTTCATATTGATAACGTTGGAGCTTATTAAAGGACATATCTATGTCACAAGAAAAAAACTTTCATTCTTGGTTAAAAGAATCCGCTTCATTTCCACGACACGTCATCGCTGAAATTCAACGAGCAGCTAGTACCGGACTGTATGACATTCGTGGTTATGGTGCAAAACGTCATGTGCCTTCATTTGATGATTTACTTTTTTTAGGTGCGAGCATGTCTCGTTATGCACTCGAAGGATATCGAGAAAAGTGTGACACCAATGTAACCATCGGAACACGCTTTGCAAAAAAACCCATTGAACTAAAAATTCCTATCACTATTGCAGGCATGAGCTTTGGAGCATTATCTGCTCCTGCAAAAGAAGCACTAGGTCGCGGTGCAAGCGAAGTGGGTACAAGTACTACGACAGGTGATGGTGGTATGACCCCAGAAGAAAGAGAACATTCGTCTACTCTTATTTACCAATTGCTTCCTTCTCGCTATGGCATGAATCCAGATGATTTGCGCAAAGCGGATGCAATTGAAGTAGTTGTTGGTCAAGGCGCTAAACCTGGTGGTGGCGGTATGTTGCTCGGCCAAAAGATTAGTGAACGTGTTGCCAAAATGCGAGATTTACCTCAAGGAATTGATCAACGTAGCGCATGTCGACATCCAGATTGGACTGGCCCTGATGACTTAGAAATAAAAATATTAGAGTTACGCGAAATCACGGATTGGCAAAAGCCTATTTATATAAAAGTAGGTGCAACACGTACCTATTACGACACCATGTTAGCAGTAAAAGCTGGTGCGGATGCAATTGTTGTAGACGGAATGCAAGGAGGTACTGCTGCGACACAAGATGTATTCATTGAACACGTAGGGATTCCAATTTTACCTGCTGTGAGATTAGCCGTTGAAGCACTTACAGAAATGGATATGCATCGTAAAGTGCAACTCATCGTTTCAGGTGGCATACGTAGCGGTGCAGATGTAGCGAAGGCACTCGCCCTTGGAGCGGATGCAGTATCTATTGGGGTTGCAGCATTAATTGCTTTAGGTGATAACAGCCCAGAGTTCGAAGAGGAATACCGTAAACTTGGCACCTCCGCAGGCTACTATGATGACTACCAAGATGGTAAAGATCCAGCTGGAATCAGTACTCAAAATGAAGAACTTGCAAGGCACTTTGACCCTATAAAAGGTGGTCGAAAACTCGCAAACTATTTACGTGTGCTCACACTGGAAACTCAAACACTCGCACGTGCATGTGGTAAAAGTCATGTACATAATCTTGAACCAGAGGACATGGTTGCATTAACACTTGAAGCAGCAGCAATGGCCAAAGTACCATTGGCGGGTACAAGCTGGATACCAGGTGTTAATTTGGCATGAAATGGCAAATATATGAATAATATTAAAAAAATAAAATTATCAAATTTTATGTATATATATACATAAGAAAAGAAAATTCTAGTTAAATACATTCACAGCATAAAAATACAATAAAGGGAGAGTCATCATGGCCCAAGACTTAGCGCAAGTAGCAAAAACAAAAGGCATAAAATATTTTCTAATTAGTTTTGTCGATCTATTCGGTGTTTTACGAGCCAAACTTGTACCTGCACGCGCAATCAAAGACATGCAAAAAGATGGGGCAGGCTTTGCAGGCTTTGCTGCATGGTTGGACATGACCCCGGCTGACTCAGATATGTTTGGAGTACCAGACCCTGATAGCCTGATCCAAATACCATGGAATCCTGAAATTGGTTGGCTTGCTTCAGATCTGTGGATGAATGGCAAAGAAGTAGAAGCTTCTCCTCGAGTTGCACTAAAAAAACAGATTGCCAAAGCACAAAGTAGGGGTTACCGCGTAAAAACAGGCGTTGAATGTGAATACTTTCTTGTAAATCAAGACGGAACTGCAATATCTGATTCTTACGACACACAGACCAAGCCTTGTTATGACCAACAAGCATTGATGCGTCGCTATCCCGTTGTGAAAGAAATTTGCGATTGCATGCTGCAATTAGGCTGGGGTCCTTATCAAAATGACCACGAAGACGCCAACGGGCAGTTTGAAATGAATTGGGACTATAACGATGTACTACTAACGGCTGATCGTCATGTCTTTTTTAAATATATGACAAAAACAATTGCAGAAAATCATGGAATGCGAGCCACATTTATGCCAAAACCATTTTCAGATTTGACTGGTAATGGATGTCATTCACACGTTTCTATTTGGGATAAAACAGGTAAGAAGAATTTATTTTTAAATAAATCTGATGACCTTGGCTTATCTAAATTGGCCTATCAATTCCTTGGTGGTATCATGGAACACGCCATTTCAATGTGCGCAATTTTTAATCCAACCGTTAATAGCTACAAAAGAATCGATGCGCCACGAACAACTTCTGGTGCAACTTGGTCACCTAGCGCCGTCACTTATTCTGGTAATAACCGTACTCATATGATTCGTGTCCCTGATGATGGTCGCTTTGAATTACGCCTAATGGATGGCGCTACTAATCCCTATCTTGCTCAAGCAGCTGTCATTGCAGCAGGTCTTGATGGGATTAAAAATAAACGTGATCCAGGGAAACCAGTATATTTAAATATGTATGAAGAAGGACATAAAGTTCAAGCAGCAAAAAAATTACCCGCTACTCTTTTAGACGCATTGCGTTTGTTGGAGAAAAATAAACAATTAAGGGAAGAACTTGGTACAGAAGTCGTGGATTCCTTTGTTAAATTAAAAATGCTTGAATGGCGTGAATATACTCGTCATCTTAGTGAATGGGAAAGAAATGCTACACTCGATTGTTAATTAACTATACACAATGTACTACACAACATTTTTGGAATTAAAGAATTCTTAAGCATAATTGCGCTTTAATTCAATTTTATTCGTAACTTAAAATGCCTTTTGGGCTGTTAAAATATGGCTTTAGTAAAGCTTATCCTTCTCAACGGCACTTCAAAAAACCTGCCACGCTAAAGTCTAATTATGATGTTGTTATAGTAGGTGGTGGAGGGCATGGCCTGGCGACCGCTTACTATCTTGCTAAGCAATGGGGTATCACTAATGTAGCGGTTCTTGAGAAAAGTTATCTTGCCAGCGGCAATACTGCTCGAAACACTGCAATTATACGATCAAATTATCTCACGCCTGAAGGCGTACGTTTTTATGATGAGTCCGTAAAACTATTTCAAGAATTAAGTAATGAATTAGATTACAACATTCTTTATTCACAAAGAGGGCACCTGACTTTAGCACATACTGATGCGGCTATACGTACTTCACGTTGGCGCGCAGAGGTCAATAAACATCTTGGAGTAAATTCAGAAGTAGTTTACCCAGATGAACTTGCGAAGTTATGCCCACACTTAAATTTAAGTCAGGATGTACGCTATCCAATTATGGGAGCGTTGTATCATCCACCGGGTGCCATAGCTAGACACGATGCAGTTGCCTGGGGCTATGCACGTGGCGCATCAGAACGTGGTGTTGAAATACACACGCATACAGAAGTTACCGGATTTAATATTGAGAATGGACGTGTAATTGGCGTAAAAACAAATCGTGGTGATATTCGCTGCGGCAAAGTTTTACAAGCGGTCGCAGGAATGAGCTCTGATGTATCTAAATTAGCTGGATTCAAACTGCCTATTAAATCTATTCCATTGCAGGCTTGTGTCACGGAACCAGTTAAACCTTTTCTAAATATAATTGTTGTTTCGGGCTCATTGCATGTCTATGTCTCTCAATCGTCACGGGGGGAATTAGTCATGGGGTCGTCAAGTGACCCTTATCCGCTCTATTCCACACGCTCAACTTTAGAATTTAAAGAAGAATTAATGATGCATCTGTTAGAACTTTTACCCTTTGTAGGAAAATTAAAAATTTTACGTCAATGGACGGGTATTTCTGACATGACACCTGATTTTAGTCCGGTAATGGGGACAACACCCGTACAAAATTACTTTATTGATGCTGGTTGGGGTACTTGGGGTTTTAAAGCGACACCGGTATGTGGCAAACGCATGGCTGAAACACTTGCCACTGATAAGATTCCCGAATTGCTCAAGCCGTTCGAATTAGAACGCTTCTATCGTTTTGAGCAAGTGGGTGAACGCGGCGCCGCTTCTGTAGGCCACTAATATATACGCTATATATAAGGAGTGCTCAAAAATGAAATTAATGCCCTGCCCTCTAAATGGTCTGCGAAACATCTCTGAATTTATTTGTGGAGGTGAAGTTGAAACGATGCCAGACCCAGTTACCGGCAGTAATCGAGAATGGGCTGAGTATTTATTCATTGAAAACAATACCAAAGGGATCGTACGCGAGTGGTGGATGCATGTACCTACTTCATATTGGTTCATCGCAGAACGCAATACAGAGACTGAAGAAATCATAAAAACTTATCCGGCATCTGAATTATTTAAAAATCGTGTGGAATTTACCCAAGACAAATAACCCGGAACAAATAATCAAAGATGGCAAATAATTTTGATATGCGCTTACCTGAACCAAAAGGTTTGTATCTTGATCGTAGCAAAACCATAAAATTTAATTTTGCGGGCAAAACCTATGAGGGCTTTCAAGGCGACACCATTGCGAGTGCATTAGCGGCTAATAACCAACTAATGCTATCACGTTCATTTAAATATCATCGGCCACGCGGCATATTAACCATGGCAGGTCGCGATGCAAACACACTTGTTCAAGTAGAAGATGAACCCAGTGTGCGTGCAGATATGTATGTAATTTCAAATGACTTAGTAGTACAAGCGCAGAACATATATGGAAGTTTAGATAATGACTGGGGAAGATTAATTGAACATTTTGGAAGCTTCTTGCCCGTTGGTTTTTATTACAAAGCTTTCTATAAACCAAAAGGTGCGTGGAGATATTGGGACAATATTATTCGTAATCTTGCGGGACTAGGCAAAGTTAATGTCAATGCAACACCCTATGCAAGTGACAAAGCCTATCAGTTTAGCGATGTTGTAATAATTGGTGGTGGACCTGCAGGATTAAGTGCAGCATTACAAGCAGCAAATGCAGGTGCAGAAGTTATTTTAGTGGATGAAAATCCACTGTTAGGCGGGTGCTTAAATTACGCAAGACCATATATTGAAGTAGACAAAACCAAATCAATTCGTAAAGAATTAGTCGATGCAGTTACAAGTCATTCTTCTATTGAGATTTACACAAATGCAACATGCACAGGTTGGTTTGCTGATAACTGGCTCTCCATTATGTGCAAAAAGCGCATGCTTAAATTGCGCTCGCATATAGTAGTCGCTGCAACTGGTTCAATAGAACAACCCGCTGTATTTCGCAATAACGATTTGCCTGGAGTGATGCTCGGCTCCGCTGCACAGCGTTTAATATATTTATACGCTGTTGCGCCTGGCAGGAACGCAGTAGTACTTACCGGGAATGATGATGGCTATGGTGTTACCTTAGATTTAGTTGATAGCGGTGTAAAAGTACAAGCTGTTGTAGATATGCGTACAGTACCTAGCACTTCTCCTTTAGCAACTGCAGTGAATGATAAAAACATCCGAATTCTACAAGGATATACTATCTATGAGGCTATACCCGGGCCTGGAAAACGTAGTATCACGCATGCTTTGATACATCAAATCTCTAACGAAGGAACCGTAACCGAAAATGGGCAAAAGATTGCATGTGACTTAATATGTATGTCAACTGGATACACACCTGCCGCACAATTACTTTGTCACTCCGGCGGTCAATTGGAATACGATGAAGCAAACGCCATACTAAAAATTAAGCAGCTACCCACACATGGTCAATCAGTAGCTGCAGGTTCGTTAAATTCTGTGTTTGCTATGGATGCAGTGCTTGCAGATGGTAAGTATGCAGGTTGGCTAGCTGCGAAAAATACAGGTTTCTCAAACAGTGAACCAGCTAACGTACCTGGTCATGCTGGCGCCCAAGGACAAAACTATCCATGGCCTATTTTTCCACATCCAAAAGGAAAAGAATTTATTGATTACGATGAAGACTTGCAAATCAAAGATATCGTTAACGCTGTTAAAGATGGTTATGATGATATAGAGCTAGTAAAACGCTACTCGACAGTAGTAATGGGCCCCTCACAAGGACGACAGTCGGCATTGAACAACATGCGTTTAGTAACAAAAGAAGCAAATCGCTCTTTAAATGGCATTACAATTACTACACAACGACCGCCTTACTCACCAGAATTTGTTCAACATCTTGCAGGTAAAGCGTTTCAGCCTGTAAAGCATACAGCTATACATCACCGGCATTTAGAATCTAACGCACAGATGATGCCTGCTGGATTGTGGTTACGTCCTGTTTATTATGGCGAACCAGAAAATAAAGATGAATGTATTGAAAATGAAAATTTAGCTGTGCGCAATAATGTTGGTCTGATTGATGTATCAACATTAGGAAAATTA
>JBFGJY010000092.1:0-7233 GCA_041576975.1 Gammaproteobacteria bacterium
GCTTTGAAGCATGAGAATCATAGTGGATTTTTTTGCTTGCAAATAGTTCAGATGTACCTCTTCACGTGCAGATTGAATATCTGCCAATAAAGATTTTTGTTTCAATAATCTTGATTTCAAAGAGCTTGTTAGGTCGTCCTCAATAATCTCAAGTGTTTGACTTTGTGCATCAATAAATCTTTTCTGTGACAGCTCTAGCATAGCTTGCTGTTTTTCAATCTCATTAGTAATAACTTTTAGTTCATTCTCAGTAACTGTGAGATTAGTTTGAGCATACTCTATTTCTTCAGCAAGCCTTTTGATGCGAACGTCTTGTATCTTGAGCTGTTCTTTTTGAATGGGTTCTTTTAGTGTCGATACAAACCAACCCAATCGATTTGCTACTATTTCAAGGCCCGCAACAAGCTTCACATGGTTAGTTGTATCAAGCTTCCTATATGCCGCATTCAAAGTATCAATCTTACCTGCTAGGGCTTTAGTGGCTTTTTGATTATCTTTAAAAGTGGGAGATTCTGTTTTATATATCGATTCAAGTTCTCGCAACGATCGCTCTAGCGTCTGTAATTCATCAAGAGTGTATTTTTCTTTAAATGGTGCAGGCGCTATTTCTGATTTAGGTTGTGTTTTCTTTAATTCTGCAAGGGCTTTTAAGCTTGCCTTGATTCGAGTGATGTACTCATTGGTCGTTGTTTTATGTTCATCGCTGATAGTATTTGACAGCTCATCTAGTTGTGAAAGGAAGGTATTTACTTTTGTATTTAGCGCTTCGCTATCGCCTTCAAAATAGTTCCACCAATTTGGGAATAATTCTAATGGGCTTGGAACTTGTTGTGTGGTAGTTTGATCATCTTTTGTTGTGGTTCCCGCAAGAGAAGGTGTTAACTCTTCGGTTTGTCCGAATAAGTTTACGGGCACAAACGTAATGAGTAGAAAAGCTATTGCTATGAAATGTCGTAGTAGACTCACTTCATCTTCCTAAGCAATAAAAGTAAAGCTACTTCGATAATTACCATCACACCCAGAACGTAAAAAAAATTCATATTTGAAATTTAGTTCAATAATTAAATCAAAATTTATAAATATATAAGCCAGCAAGCGATTGTTTTTCATATAAAATTTATACATAGATCAAATGCTAAATTATTAGTTATTTTGCTCTTGTTTAGAAATTTTAAGCCATTCTGGGGAAACAAGAATAGTTAATAAAACAAAGTAGTATTTGATGTAAATTATGCAACCTATAGTATGCAGTGGAAGTTGTCTTTAGATTTTGATTGTCCGCTATTGGCCGTAAGCAGATATTATTAAACTTTAATTCCTGTCAAGCGTTCACATGCTTCTAAGTATTTTTTACTTGTGTTGTCGATAATCTCTTGGGGCAATTTGGGCCCCGGAGCTTGTTTGTTCCAGTCTAAAGTCTCTAAATAATCTCGCACATACTGTTTGTCGAAACTTTTAGGATTGGCGCCTGGTGTGTAGGAATCTTGTGGCCAAAAACGTGAAGAGTCTGGAGTCAATACCTCGTCGATTAAAATAATATTGTCATTTTCATCTAAGCCAAACTCAAATTTAGTATCGGCAATGATAATACCACGTCCTAAAGCGTAATAAGCAGCTTCTTTATAAATTTGTAAGCTTATATCACGCACCGATTCAGCAATATCTTTTCCAACTAGCTTTACAACCCCATTAAAGTTCACGTTCACATCATGTTTACCAACTTTTGCTTTAGTGGATGGGGTGAATATCGGGTTCTCTAGTTGTTGCGCCAATTTTAGGTCTTTGGGAAGCTTAACTCCGCAGATAGCTCCGGTGTTTTGATATTCTTTCCAGCCAGACCCAATTAGATAGCCACGCACAATCGCCTCAAAAGGTAGAGCTGTTAGTTTGCGAACAATTATGCTGCGGCCTTGCAGCAATTCGCGCTCTTGTGCATCACTAACAATTTCTTCAATTGTTATATTGCTTAAATGATTTTCAACTTTGCTTGAAAATCGATCGAACCAAAAGTTAGAAACTGTAGTGAGTACTATGCCTTTTTTAGGGATGGGGTCTGGCAACACCACATCAAAAGCCGAGAGTCGGTCACTGGTTACGATAAGCCAATGCTCGGCATCGACTTCATAAATGTCTCGAACCTTGCCTTGATAGACCTTTTTGAAGGATTTCAGATTGGATTCAAATAACATATTGATGTTTTTTGTAGCTAATATTCCAATACGCACTGGTTTTATGCGGCCGTCTCAGCCAAAATGCGCGTTTCGTTTTTTCTGTTAACGTATAAGAGGCAATAAAAAATGGCCGATCCACAAGTGAGCCTAATCATGGGTAGTGATAGTGATTGGTCAGTAATGCAAGCCGCAGCAAATATTCTTAATCAGTTTAATGTATTGTACGAGAAGCGGGTGATTTCTGCTCATCGCACACCCAAACTAATGGCAGAATTTTCAGAAACTGCTGCCTCACGTGGATTAAAATGTATTATCGCAGGTGCGGGAGGGGCCGCACATTTACCCGGTATGGTGGCCGCAATGACCACTGTTCCTGTCTTGGGGGTGCCAGTACCAAGTAAATATCTCTCTGGACAAGATTCGCTGTATTCGATTGTACAAATGCCAAAAGGTGTACCCGTTGCGACTTTTGCTATTGGTGAAGCCGGTGCCGCAAATGCAGGATTGTTTGCTGTCGCAATGTTGGCGGTAAATGATGCAGAATTAGAAAAGAAGCTTAATGAGTTTCGATCTGCTCAAACCTCGAAGGTGCTAAGCACCCAACTTCCCAACAAAAAATGATTTTACCAGGCGCTACGCTTGGCATGTTGGGTGGCGGTCAGCTAGGTCGTATGTTTGTACATGCAGCTACTGCAATGGGCTATCGCGTAATTGTTTTAGACCCCAATTCGTTCAGCCCCGCTGGTGAGATTGCACATCTTCATTTGCAAGCCAACTATGATGATGCGCATTCACTAAAAGCACTAGCGCAAGAATGTGCAGTAATTACTACAGAGTTTGAAAATGTTCCTGCAGAAGTGTTAGCACATCTTGAAAAGAACTGTTGTGTGTATCCGGATGCACACGCAGTAGAAATTGCTCAAAATAGAATTAAAGAAAAACAATATGCGCAATCTTTGGATATAGCATCAACACCTTTTCATATTGTAAAAAGCGAACAAGATGTGAAACAGGCTTTTAGTAGAATCAATTCACCATTAATACTCAAGACAGCAAGCTTAGGTTATGACGGTAAAGGTCAAGCAACCGTGCATACCCTTGAAGAAGGTCTTGAAGTCTGGCAAAAATTTGATGGCGTTGAATGTATATTTGAGAAGAAAATTGATTTAGCTGCGGAGATATCTGTAGTACTTGCACGTTCCTCTACAAAGGAAGTAAATATTTTTCCTGTTGCAGAAAATGTGCATCAAGATGGAATTTTGCATACCAGCACAGTGCCTGCAAATGTAAATGAAAAACTGCAAGCGTTAGTAAAGTCTTACACACAGAAAATTGCAGATGATCTGGACTATTGTGGAGTGTTAGCAGTCGAATATTTTGTAGATAAAAATGAAGGTTTATTTTTCAATGAAATGGCTCCACGCACCCATAATAGCGGTCATTACACAATCGATGCATGTTATACCTCGCAGTTTGAGCAGCAAATCAGAGCCATCTGTGGATTGCCATTGGGTAACTCACAGGCACACAGCGCGGTTACCATGGTAAATCTATTGGGTGATCTTTGGATAGAAAAAGACCCTGATTGGTTGAAAATTTTGCAAGATAACAATGTTAAACTGCATTTATATGGTAAAAAAGATGCGCGTCCAGGTAGAAAAATGGGCCATTTTTGTTGCCTTGCGCCGCTTGGAGAAGAAACACAAACCAAGGCTAAGCAATTATTTTCATATCTATAAATAACAATTAGTTTTAATCCATAATAAATGAAAAAGTTTTCAGCATTTCGTATACACGCAAATGAAGAAGGTACTCATGCCGGAATTGAGCAGTTAGGCTTAGATCAACTGTCTGAAGGTGATGTCGTTATACGTGTGCATTATTCAAGTGTTAATTACAAAGATGCACTTGCAGGAACTGGTAAAGCCAAAATTCTTAGGCGTTCCCCCCTAGTAGGTGGTATCGACTTGGCAGGCGAAGTTGTGGAGTCATCGCATGCCGATTTTGCTCAAGGCGATAAAGTTATTGTCAATGGTAGTGGCTTAAGCGAAGTGCATGATGGTGGATATGCCGAATTTGCGCGTGTTCCTGCAGACTGGGTAGTCCCCCTTCCACTTGGATTAAGCCTGAGTCAGGCAATGATTATCGGTACTGCAGGATTTACTGCAGCGTTGAGCATTCACTTAATGCAGCGTAATAATCAGCAAGTTGAAAGTGGTCCTATTGTTGTAACCGGTGCAAGTGGAGGGGTAGGGAGTGTTGCTGTCGATCTTTTGCATAAACTTGGTTATGAGGTGATTGCAGTCACGGGCACCGCTGCTGCATATGATTATTTATATGAGTTAGGTGCAACCAAAGTTGTTGGGCGTGAAAAATTAAATGTTGGGGATGCTGTGTTAGAAAAAACGCGTTGGGCGGGCGCAATTGATAATGTTGGTGGAGAAACATTAAGTAGTCTCGTGCGAGCAACCAAATCTTGGGGCAATGTAGTTAGTGTGGGCATTGCTGGTGGTATTAAATTTGAATTATCTACTATGCCTTTTATTATCCGAGGTGTGAACTTATTGGGGGCGAGCTCATCTAATTGTCCACAAGGTCTACGCAAACAAATATGGCAAAGATTGGGCGATGATTTGCATCCTAATCATATTGCGAAGATTCATGCACAAACATCGAGGCTGGAAGATTTGCCTAATGTATTTGAAAAACTTTTAAATAATGAAATTCAAGGCAGAGTGTTAGTAGAGGTTATGTATGAATAATTCTGTACCTAAATATATTCAAAAAAAATATATTTATGTAATAGTTATTATTGGACTGGCACTATTAGTAAGTGGTGCTTCCTTTCCGAGAAAAACCAATCCTCCTATAAGGATGCCAGAGTTTACTCAAGCAGACCCAGCAGCGTGGATTAATTCAAAACCACTATCCGTAAAGGAATTACGTGGCAAAGTTGTGTTGCTTGATGTCTGGACGTATGGCTGTTGGAATTGTTATCGATCCTTCCCTTGGTTGAGAAGTGTAGAAGAAAAGTTCGCGGAGCAGGATTTTCAAGTCATTGGTATTCATTCTCCCGAATTTGATCATGAAAAAGAGCGTGACAATGTTGTCAAGAAAGTAGCTGACTTTATGTTACATCACCCGGTGATGATGGATAACGATTTTGCTTATTGGCGTTCGTTACGAAATCGTTATTGGCCAGCTTATTATGTGGTCGACAAACGCGGCAAAATTCGTGATGTCTTCATCGGCGAAACCCATGTAGGGGATCAGCGCTCCCAAAGAATAGAAAAACTAATCACTAAACTACTAAAAGAAGATGTTGGTTAGGGCTCTTTAACTAAAAAACCAGTACCCAACAACAATCGCGGCAACAATACCAGCGAAATCTGCAAATAAACCACAACCAACTGCGTGACGTACCCGTTGGATGCCCACGCTGCCAAAATAGATAGCCAGTACATAAAATGTCGTTTCAGTGCTGCCTTGCACAATGGCAGCGACATTGGCCGCAAAGGAGTCTGCACCATAGGTGTTCATGGTTTCTAATAACATCGCGCGTGCACCACTACCGGAGAATGGGCGCATAAGCGCCGTGGGCAATGCTGCAACAAAATCAGTGTTGAATCCAAGTGCCGCAACTATTGTTTCGATTACTAAGAGTATTCCATCTAAAATTAAACTAGCGCGTAACACCCCTATGGCGACCAGCATCGCCACAAGATAGGGAATAATTTTCACGGCTACTTCAAAGCCCTGTTTGGCCCCTTCAATAAATGCATCGTAGACGTTAATCTTGCGTATAAAGCCCAAGGTTAAAAAAGAAATAATTACTAGAAGCAATAATAGATTGCCTAATAAACTCGAGCGCTCCGCTAATGCACCAGAATTTTCTACCAATAAAAAGCTCAGCAGAAGTGCAATCAGAACTCCAAAGCTCAGCACATAAAGCAGTACGGTTTTGTTGAATAACTTCAAGCCTTGGATGTAGGCAACTAGTAAAAGTCCAGCCAGAGTTGATGCAGTCGTTGCTAGTAAAATCGGGATAAAAACCGCAGTGGGATCTGTCGAACCTTGTTGTGCACGAAATAGAAATATCGTTACTGGCAATAATGTAACCGAAGAGGTATTTAATACTAAAAATAAAATTTGTGCATTGCTGGCCGTATCTTTTTGTGAATTTAGACTTTGCAAGTCTTGCATGGCTTTAAGCCCTAATGGTGTCGCGGCATTATCAAGTCCAAGCATGTTCGCTGCCATATTCATCGTGACAGAACCTATGGCAGGGTGCGTACTCGGCACCTCTGGCATCAGTTGCTTAAATAATGGGCGAAAGATTTTGGTTAATAATTCAACAAAACCTGCACGTTCTGCGATGGTAAAAAATCCCAACCACAGACAAAGTACACCGGCTAGTCCAATTGCGATTTCAACACTTAACATAGCCATATCAAATGTCGCTTGAATGACTTGTGCAAATATCGCGTTGTTGTCGAGTATTAAGGCTTGATACATACAGCTAAGGAATGCTGCGATGAAAAAACCAAACCAGATGTAATTAAGCATAGAAGTTCTGTTTTACACTTGACGTCCAATTGCTAAGAAGAAAGGTAACCAGATCAGCAATAGGATTAATGCAGTTGTTAGTTCTACATAGCTAATGATGCGAAATTTTTTACGCACCGGCTCATCCGACATGCGTATGCGGCACATCATGAAATCAAACAGTAAGACCATGAATACTAAAGGCACCATTGCAGGTGCAATTAAGGTTGGGATTATTTGCCAACCACTGCGTGCTGCTTCGGTGCCTGGATCAGGAGAAAGTATGGCTAGCATTAACGCGGCAAGAATTAATAACACGCGCAATGCTCCGAAATTTTTTAAATGATTAGTCATTGTTTTTATTATCAATTATTCATGTGTGAGAGGCAGCACAATTTTACAGACCAAACGCGTCAAGGTGTTGGACTATAAATGTCACTTTATGACCAGTCTCAACACTTTAGCATCACTGCTAACCGATTGTAACGTAAGGACTTTATTTCATCGGGAGCGATGA
>JBFGJY010000093.1:0-7151 GCA_041576975.1 Gammaproteobacteria bacterium
AAACCTGCAACTGTAAGCCCTATAAAATTACGGCACGAAAACGGCACGGGACGTAAAAGTTGAAAGTGCCGATATCGTAAACCATTGAAAAGATGGCGCGCCCGGAGGGATTCGAACCCCCGACCACCTGGTTCGAAGCCAGGTACTCTATCCAGCTGAGCTACGGGCGCGTATGGAAGAGTATAACCGGTTGATAGATTGTTTGGAGTATCACACTATTGCTTAATGGTTTCTTTGTCTATGCACTACCCAAAGCTATTAGCTTTTCTACAATTGATTTATCCATCTTTGTTTGAAGAACTTGCCCACTATTCAAGCAAATCAGACCTTGTAGAGGCAAAGCTGATCAGTGCTAATTATTTGAATTCATACCAAGCAATAGTATTTAGTGAAGGAGAAACTAGAAATGGTGAAATTTTTAAAATTATACCAAAGTATTCATTTGTATCGCCCTATTCTTGGGATTGGCGTTGGGTTTTTGCTTTAAGCTTAAAGTATGACAAGAACACAATTTTTCCTATAAAATTTCAACAAAAAGTCATTGCATTACCTACAGGAAAGCATCCACTTTCAACTGTGTTTTTTAATAACTTAAATAATGAATTTACTAAAGAGATACATAAGTTAATAGAACTTCTTGATCGGGATAACACATTGATCACTGAAGCATATGAATCTTACCTAAATTCAGTACATATTTAGTCAAATACTTTCTAAATCTGGCTTAATTAATTTTAAATCTTTTGTGTCAACATGTAATTTTGCTTGCGGAAGAGATTCTTCTAAATAGGAAATTGCGTGTTCCGCAGTTGCACGATAAGCTGTTAATTTTCCACCAAAAATAGATAATAATCGAGGCTTGACTTTACGATCACGCAAATAAATGGTTTCTCTTGAACGTTGATTAGCGTTTTTTTCACTTCTAGGTAACACACGTAATCCAGAAAATTGATTTTTTAACGTAAGGTTTTCATTTTTGTATGACGGAAAGTAATAAAAAAATGTTTTAAGCAAATAATCAACTTCTTGTTCTAGAGGTTGCGATTCAGAAGGGTCACCTTTAAATATACTCTCCGTTGTACCAATCATCGTATCTCCATACCATGGCATAACAAAGATCGGCCGCTTATCATCAGGGCTTTCGATATAGAAAATTACATCGTCAATCTGTAATGGTAAAATAATATGTGTACCTTGCACCAAATCTATAGCCATGGATTCTTGCGCTGGTTGTGCGCTATCAAGCACTATTTTTGCCCACGGACCTGCCGCATTGACTGCAGTGGTACTAGCTATTTTTTTGCTAACTCCATCTGCGTTTGTGTATGTAATTACACAATGATTGTTTTCTAAATGGATATTATTTATTTTTGTATTTAGTCGAAGTTCTGCGCCATGTTCTTGAGCCGAATACATTACCGCCTGAGTAAGTAAACGATCATCTGTTTGAGCTTCATAATATTGGAATACGGCTTGTAAATTTTTTACATTTAGATTATATAATTGATGCCATTGGCTTTTTGGTACTGTTTTAAACCTTGTCTCACTACTTAGATTGCCTAACAAGGAATATAACAAAAGGCCAGCACGTATCATCCATGGCGAGCGTTTAGAATTTTTATAAATTGGAATATATACAGGTTTAATTTTTACCAAATCAGGAGCATTTTTTAGCAAGTAACTCTGTTCTCGCAGACATTCACGCACCAACGAAAATTCAAACTGCTCTAAATAACGTAATCCACCATGAATGAGTTTACTAGAACGTGAAGACGTGCCCTGTGCTAATTGATTATATTGTTCAAACAATATTGTTTTATATCCACGCACCGCGGCTGCTTGTGCAACCCCAACACCATGGATACCCCCACCTATAACTGCAACATCGTACACAATTAAACAGTATGAATATTAATAATAATGAATTTTATTGAAATAGATCGGAACTACTAAGCTTTACGATATCACCTGTTTCAATTAGTGAAACACCTTCTCGTAATAATTTGTATGCGCGCGCAGGACTTTTCAAATCATATAGCACCCATTTCCATGTTCCATGCCACAAATTAGAGAGTTTGATATTAATTTTCTTTACATTACAAAATAGGTAATTAGGTTGAATTTCTATTGCTTTTAAATAATGCTCCTCATCGTATTCTTTCACGACCCATCCAACGGGATATTTTTTTAGTTGCTGAACATGCTCAATAACATTTTCTACAAACGAAATAATAACAACATTAAAGTTTGCGTTTTTTAGTGCATCTAGTGTTTCATTTATTACATTTTTTTCTTGAAAATACTCAATACTTTGCCTTTTAATTTCGACAAATAATGTAACCTGTGAATAATGATTTAATAATTCAACCGCTTGTTTTAATGTAGGAACAAATAATAATTTCTCATGTTCTTCATATTGTTGTGAAGAAATTACTGGAAATGTATTTATTTCATCTGAGGTCAGATCTCTTACATTTTTATTGATTCCTGTCGTCCTCTTCAAATTTTTATCATGTATAACAATTGGCACATAGTCTTTTGAAAGCTGAATATCCAATTCAATATAGGAAAATCCCAATTCAGCGGCAGCTTGTATAGCTAATAAGCTGTTTTCAGGATATGTTGTCATATCCCCGCGATGCGCAATTAATCGGTTCTTCAATTTACAAGCTTTTCAATTTCAATTTTAAATTTCTCATAACGAACATATAACGCTTCGTCCATAATTGGGGTGTAATCTATGGAATCAGGTGTTCTCCAGTTAGGTCGATCCATTACTAACCAAGCCGCTCCGCGTGAGGTTGCCTCCTTATAGTTAGAAACCCTCACAGGAACAGAACATAAATCAGCCAAGCGCTGACATAAATGAGAATCCGTGCTTAAACCACCTGACACCATAAGTTGCTTAGATTTAACTCCGTGTTCACGCATCTCTTCAATATTTTTAGTAATTAGAAATGCAATACTCTCCATTAATGCAGCCTTGCATTGTTCTTTTGAAAAACTTTGGAATGTCATTTGCTCCTCTACAAATTTAGGTGCCAGATTACTTTTCCACCAGGGCGAACCCAGACCCCCAACAGAATTGATAAAAATTGGCACGTCTTCCACATCATGCCATTGCACATCACCTATATTTTTTATTCCCCATGCATCTTCTGCCCAAGTTAAAGCTGCACCAGCCCCATTGATCGTTCCTTCCATTGCATATTCTTGTTCTGTATTCGAGCTGTACGTAATGGTGGCTAGTAGTTTTGTATCCAATACTGGTTTATTGCTGCTCTTAGCTAACACAAACCCACCAGTACCGATATTTACAAACGCAGTATTTGGCTTAAGTTTTCCGTACCCATAGACAGCGCTGTTTTGATCACCATTCACTAAAACCAGTGGATAATTTACACCATTCAAATTTCCATAAGTATAAGTATTTGGCACTGTGCATGGTAAGAGTGAAGAGTCTATATAAAAAGCTTTCAGTAAATTATCATCCCAATCTCTAGTTTGTAGATTCCATAATAAGGTTCGATGCGCATTAGCAAAGTCTACATATGCAGGATGGTTTTCTATTAAATTAAATATCAAATAAGCTGCCAGTGGACCAAATAAAAGCTTGTTTTGTTGTCGAGCATGTTGAACTTTTTTATCGTGCTCTAGCAACCATTGTAATTTTGATGCTCCATAGTGTGGCGATATTGGTAAACCGGTTTTAGCTTTTAATTCACTCTCGCTTAGTTTCAATTCACTTAAATACTTTTGCGCACGGGTATCTAACCAACTTAAAGCTGGGCTAATAGCATCACCTGTTTCTGAATCCCAAGCGATTACGGTTGATCGTTGTGTAACAAGTGCTACAGCAATGTTCTGCAGATAATTTTTTTGTATGTAATTTTCAGCTTCATTGATGACATATCTACATGATTCAAGTATCTGATTGCCATCTTGCTCGACATTAAACTTTTCTGAATAGAAAAGCTTAACTTCTTGCTGAGCTTTGAATTTTGGTTCGCCTTCTTGGTTATAAATTATTGCACGTGTGGAATGTGTACCCTGATCGATGACGATGACATGAGAGTACGTCATGTTTTGTATTATGAGAATTTAAAATTTTCTTTTAAGATGAAAAAACATTCTAATTCCAAGCAAACCTGCAAGAATAACAGCGTAAATTGCCGGTTCACGCGTATCAGCTTTCACCATCCACCAAAAATGTAACACGGCTAACATAGCTATTATATAGATCAAACGGTGCAAGAGGATCCATCGATGTTGTAACCTTTCTACCATTTTATTAGTCGAAGTAATTGCAAGTGGGACAAGTAGTATAAATGCTGTAAAGCCTGCTGTGATAAAAGGTCTCTTAATTACATCATCCAAAATTTCAGCAAAATCAAAAAACTTATCTAATGTAATATATAGAGATAGATGAACGCACACATAAAAAAATGCAAATAAGCCTAACATTCTTCTGTATTTAACAAGATTATTCCAACCTGTTAACCTTCTAAGTGGTGAGACTGTTAAAGTAATCAGTAAAATTCTTAAGGCCCAATCTCCAGTGCGCCGTGTTACCGCCTCTATTGGATTTGCACCAAGAGAATCAGTAAAGAATCCGTAAAATTGTATTGCTAAAGGAATTAAACAAATTATGAATAATACAGGTTTTACAAACTTACCTGTGCTTGAACTAGACACAAATAATTATTATATGAGTTGTATGAGATGTAGCTTAAATACCCGCCAAATTAATAATACTTTTTAAGATCCATACCCTCATATAAGTTAGCGACTTCGTCTGCGTAACCATTAAATGGTAGCGTTTTGCGTTTTAAAAATTCACCAATTCTTCGTTCACGCTTTTGGCTCCAGCGCGGGTGATCCACATTCGGGTTAACATTAGAGTAGAAACCATATTCTCTTGGCCCAGAAACGTTCCAAGTCGTTTCCGGTTGTTCTTCTGTAAAACGAATGCTTACAACCGATTTTATACTTTTAAATCCATATTTCCATGGCACTACAAGTCGTAATGGTGCGCCATTTTGATTTGGCAGTTCTTTACCATAGAGTCCAACCGCAAGAATTGATAATGGATGCATGGCCTCATCAATTCGTAATCCTTCACGGTAAGGCCACTCTAATATAGAGCGCTTTTGGCCAGGCAAATTTTCAGGATCATAAATAGTGAAAAATTGTACATATCTTGCTTTAGAGGTAGGCTGAAACCGCTTTAATATCGTCCTCAACTCAACTCCAACCCAAGGTATAACCATAGACCAGGCTTCAACACAGCGTAAACGATAAATGCGTTCTTCAAGTTTTGCCGGAGAAATAAAATCCTCTAAATTATATTCACCAGGTTTTTCACATTCGCCTTCAACTTTGATACTCCATGGTTTAACTTTAAGGTGGCGCGCATTACGTTTTGGATCACCTTTATCTGTTCCCAATTCATAAAAATTATTGTAGCTAGTCACTGCATCAAATGGAGTCAGTTCTTCATTAGCAGAAAATTCGCTTTTCTCTAAATTATCAAACTCTAATTTTGCAGATCCTATAGATGGCCACAACGATAATGACGGCACCAGTGACATGACAGTAATAGATGCGGAGGTCTGAAGAAATTTCCTGCGTTCTTTATACAGCGCTTCATCAGTAACCTCAGATTCTTTAACATCATTTTTATTGCTTATTTTTATTAACATTTTTAATCTCTTAGAAAATTATATTGTTGAAATATCTATTTTGGACTGATTTTTTCTGTAAGGGTTCAAGAGCAATTGTATCAATCATGTAGTTAAACTGTACTACACAAATCAGTTACTGAGTAAAATTCGATCTATACCTACTGCTTTTGGTTACACTTGCCATCTTGTTTTGAATTAAGACTACATAATAATGCAAATTACTTAATTATTATGAATGAACTGACTACAAATATAAATTGGATTGCTGTTATTTTAGGTGCAGTGGTTGCATTTGTTTTGGGTTGGATTTGGTATTCGCCAAAAGTATTTGGCACAAAGTGGGCTGAAGGTGTAGGTGTATCACTCGGCGAATCGACTGGTATACCGGTAGCGGCGATGCTAACTCAAGCTATAGCGACATTTTTCCTGTCATGGGTTGTGGGCATCACAGCTGCCAATAATGTCTTAATGATGATGATTTTGATTACTATGACAATTGCACTTCTAATGATTGCTGGTAGCTTTTTCACGAAAAAAAGTAATTATGCAATTGCGACTGAAACAGGTTTTGTGGTTGCAATGGTAGTGGTGATGATAATTTGCCAAGCAATTTTATAGTTAATAAGTTTTACTCCGTAGCGCGGAGAAAAGGAGTCCTTATGAACAAAATTTATTTCTTTGTATTAATTTTTGGGATATTAATTTCGCCTATTGCCAATTCTGAAGAACCTAAATACGAATCACAAGCCGCACCTGAAGTTCTTAAACACTTTACTGTGTTAGAAGGCGAATGGGTAGGGAAACACACCAACCATGCAGGTGAAGAAGAACACCTCAACCTTATTTATCGAACTATTTCGGGCGGTACAGCCGTTGAGGAAAGAATATTTGCAGACAGCCCCAAAGAAATGATTACGGTTTATCATGGTAATGGAGATAACGGAATATTGCTGACACATTATTGCATGCTTGGAAATCAACCTCGCTTACAATTAGAAAATACAAACGGAAAAACAATTGACTTTCAATTTGTTGATGGAGTCGGAATTGATCGCGGCAAAACAGGACATATGGGTGGCATGAAAATGACCATTCTTGACGAAAATACCATTCAACAAGAATGGGCCTACTACGAAGATGGCGAAGTTAAAAGCATAAGTAAATTTACATTCGCAAGAAAGTAAACATTATCAATTCATTATTGCTAGACAAACTACAATATAGACTTTTAGCCCAATGACCGCATTAGGTCGCATACAGAAAATCATAATATTGATGGATTAATGGCGTGTACCCAAGAGATTACAAAATTCATCCCTCGGGTGCTGTTCCGAACGCAACCTGACTCCTCCATCCGAGGAGTCGCATTTCTACCTTACAGGCCGTTGGGACGTTGTCACAATGTTCAAAATTCCTCCAGCAATTTTGTTGTGAGTTCGAAAATTTCACACATGCCAAATAAAAAAG
>JBFGJY010000094.1:0-7011 GCA_041576975.1 Gammaproteobacteria bacterium
CACACAGTGCATATGAAGCTTTGGGCAGCACAAGTTGTGTATCGGTTCCTAAATAATCTCGACATCATTATTAATGATGATTGACTAAAGTTGTACATAAGTTTGAATGACCGCTATTGGCCGAAAGCAGACATAAGCAGAGAAATTTAGGAGACATCCTGGTTGAAAATTTAAAAACAACGTAGTTTAATGACCGCTAATGAACCAAAGTGGACATTCATAGTTTGTAAAAATCGTAGTTATTTGGTTTGTTTAGCAATACCTAGCTTTATAATTTTAGTTGAGCCGAATTAAGTGCTTATGCATTTTTAAGCTACAACCACTGCAGGTGATACACGATGAATCCAATAAACAAAATAATTCAATTTGTATCCTTCCTTGTTTAGGCCTATTTTCAACAATTGTTCTTTCGTGAGATGCTTCTGAAGGGTATGGTCCTCAAACTCCAAGAGATATTGATAATCACGCGGGTAATAACAAGATTATTTTTTCAATCGGGCCTGGCTATAAAGATATGAATCTTTGCAACCTGCACTTTCACACTAATGCAGAGCACAAATCTAAAGACTTCTCGGTTTATGTCGGAGATGGCGAGCAAGGTCATGGTGGCGGCTATCAATGTAATGATAGCAAGTTGCTTACTAAGTCAGAATTACAGACACCTGAGATTAATTATTGTAAAGGTGTAAAAGCCGGAGATACGATAGAAGTGCACTGGGTACATAGTTCCTGCGACGTGAAGCCTGGTAAAGGTTTAGGCTCTTGCCTATCTAATAGTTGTGCTAATCCTAATTTGAGGGTAGAAACGCAAGTATTCACCGTGGTGAATGACTCTTCCGTGTTGAATTTTAAAGACTTGGCCTATTATGGAAACATCGTTAATGGTTATCACTAAGCAAAAACCCTGCCTACCAACACTGGCAACCCTGTCGTATTTTTGGGGTCAACAACGGGACCTAAATATACCGAACAGGTTTGCTCACCTCTTCAAGTAACGTGGAGTGTTCGACCGAAATGCGCCAAGGTATCTATCAATAGTTTAAGTGAGTGGTGTAAAAACAATGTATTTGAAGAAGAGAATGCGCATGGTGTGAGAAAGCTTGTTACAAATCCCAAGCTCTTATCAACAATTAAGTAGGTTTAATATTTTTTACGTCATGAACGACCACGTAAAACATTAGAATTTTAAACACCAGCAGAACGTTTTAATGCATGTGTTGCATCGATCGGTTGAATCGGCAACCCAAAGCGGACATCCAATCAAGCAATTATTAATGCTTACTGTCTTAATAGCTTTTGTACCTATTATTGATACACCATCAACTGTTTTGCCAAATACACAATCCCCTAACTTAAATTTTATTCTTATTCATGCCAATAAATTTATGATAAGTACTTTTAGCATATTAACCTTAGAGACAGATACCGTCAGGAATTGGCTCTTGCATCCTGCTTCTTTTCGCCTAACCAACCACCCAACAAGCCTGCTAGAAATGGGATAAATCCACTGGCAAGTAAATAAGCTATATTAAAATTGCCAGACAGCAGCAATCCAATAGCTACTGAAATTGCTGCGGCTATGGCTGGCTCTAAAATAGTTTTGCCGGCAGACTTGATACCGACAATGTAGCCACCTATCACGAAAGCAAGAAAGTTTAAGATTGCTATAAGCGTCATTTGGCTGCTGCTTAGAGAAATATCCTCTGGACTGGTGACACCTTCAAGTTGAGACCCAAGAAATATGGCAGCGATAATGCCAGCTAGAATACTGAGGCCGAGCATAATTAATATGCCTATACCGACCCACTTCCAATCAAGGTTCATAATGATTCTCTTTTTCTTAGTTTTGGAACAGTCTACATTAAATCCGTGAGGCTGTGTATGAAGGGAGTACGTGAATAAAGGTTGAAAACCATATGGTACAAGCCTGGATTCCATCTTACTTATCCAACAGAATGTGATTTTTGAATTTCGTGCTAAGTGTCCGCTATTGGCCGAAAGCGGACGTTCGATGAAATAATTTAGGACAAGCTGAGTTGGAATGTAAAATTTAGCTGTTTAATGGGTACTGACAAGTTAACTTCACTACATTCGCGAATCTTAGGTAAAAACGATATTCTATAATGCTGTCGAACATTTCCAAGATGCAAAGGCGTTGTCTCTAAATATTCGGTAATGCTTCGCTGACACCAAATGACGTCCAAGATTAAAAACATTGTGCACCACTGCGTGAACACCCAAGAAACGTTGCGCTTGTTGTATCGATTTGAATCGTCGCATACCTCGTTCACGAACCCGTGTCAGTTGATGCGAAAGCTCGGCTCGGTTATTCGCATATTGCGATGTATCATGAATGGATTCTGGAATGAGCTCTCGATGTGCGACCCCATAACTTCTCAACATATCGGTCACAATCTTTCAGGGTTCACTTCCATGATTTCTTATCAGGCGTTTGAAAAAACGTTTAGCTGCCACCCCATCTCGGCGCGATTGTAGAAATACATCAACTACTTCTCCATCTTGATCCACTGCACGCCACAAATATTGTTGTTGTCCACGTATCCTCACAAATACTTCATCGATATAAAATGTATCACCATATCCTTAGTGCGTTCGCTTCAATCGTCGGGCATAATGAGGACCAAACTTGTTACACCACAAACGAATGGATTCATAGCTGACTTCAATACTGTGTTCAGCTAATAGGTCTTCAATATCTCGGTGACTCATATTGAATCGATAATAGAGCCAGACGGCATATTGGATGATTTCGGCAGGGAATCGGTGGCGTTTATATGAACTTGTTGATTTATTCATCCCGTAATTGTCGCCCAGATGCACTTAACTTGTTAGCACCAAATTGTTGGCACGGATTCAATTGTTACAATCGGTTGTAACTAAACACACTTAAATCCATAGGTGATTATTGCCTTATAAGTCAATCAAGCGTGTAGTCTCATCAGTCGGCGAAGGTGCGATGACAGTTAGTCATCTTCATCAGTTTTAGGGAGAAACTTCTAGAGCAGTAAGTAGTCCAACAACTTCTTAAATTTACTAAAATAAATCTATCGATATACTTGAAAAGGTTTATAGAAATATTTAAAAAAATAAATACTTATTAGCTAATATTTTACTTGGAGATAATATGAAACTGTTTGAATCCTTTCAATTAGGTGAAATTTTCCTGAATAATCGTATTGTAATGGCGCCAATGACGAGGGCGAGAGCGGGAGAAAGGAGGGTACCAAACGATATGATGGCAGAGTATTACACCCAACGTGTATCGGCTGGATTAATCATTACAGAGGCAACCACAATATCTGAACAAGCAAATGGTTGGTTGCAATCACCTGGTATCTACACAGATGAGATGACAGAAGGATGGAGAAAAGTTGTCGATTCTGTCCATCAAAATGGTGGGAAAATCTTCTTACAACTTTGGCACTGCGGTCGTGCCTCACATAGTAGTTTTCATAACGGGAATCCTGCAGTAGCTCCCTCTGCAATAAAAATTAACGGTGACTATATTTATACTCCAAAAGGTAAAGAGGACTATGAAACACCAAAAGCACTTAGTGCTGATGAAATTGCACAAACTAAAATAGATTATCGAAATGCTGCGAAGCGCGCAAAGGAAGCAGGGTTTGATGGAGTCGAGATACATTCTGCGAACGGTTATCTGTTGGATACCTTTCTTCAATCAAAGACAAATCATCGTACGGATGAATATGGTGGGAGCATCGAATCACGTTACCGAATGCTGGATGAAGTAGTAAATGAAGTATGTGATGTTTGGCTTGCAAGCAGAGTCGGTGTACGCTTATCACCCAATGGTATGTTTAACGACATGGGTTCGCCGGATTACCGAGAACAATTCACCTATGTTGCAAGCCAATTAGATAATTACGGACTAGCCTATTTACATGTAATGGACGGATTGGGATTCGGTTTTCATGAACTAGGAGAACCTATGACATTGTCTGAGTTTAGAGAAGTGTTCACGAATCCCCTTATCGGTAATTGCGGATATACACAAGAAATCGCAGAGCAAGTACTGAGTAAAGGCCATGCTGATTTAATTGCATTTGGTCGACCATTTATAAGTAATCCAGATTTAGTTGAGAGATTCAAAAAAAATATTCCGCTAAATCCTGAGGCAGATATGTCGACTTGGTATACACCAGCAGGTCGCGAGGGGTATACAGATTTTGCGAGAGCAAGCTAAATTAGTTATAAGTTTTAAGTAATTTAAATTTCTAAGATTATTTTCTAATTGTTTAGTGACCGCTAACGACTGCTGTATACAGACATTCAAATATTAATTCCCTGATATTTCCCTGTTACTAATAGTTCAGATTCGAACCTAACTCTTATAAGTATTTGGAAATTCAATAGAATATCGGGGAAGGGGTAGTCTCAAGATGGCTAATCTATAAATATTCCCTGTAAATTGGCTGTTTAACAGGGAAAATATACATATACATATACATAAGGAGAGTAGGGTTTGCTTAGGACTGCAACCACCGCCACCGAGTCTTGTCTCTTGCAAAAGACACTAAAAGTTAATCAGAAAATGCCTATTTCTGCAGGTATTTGCGAAAAGATAAAATCGCAAATAGCACCGTGTAACCAATAATTTGCCTTAATTATCCCGAAAGTCTCTTGTGCAAATTTTGCGGTTCCACTTGCAGATAATCAATTGCTACAATCGGAGGTAACTAAGCAAACTTAAAAATAAATCAAATTCTTAGTAATTTGATTACTTGTAAAGCTACAACATTTATATAAAAAAATAATCATAAAGATGGCATCTATAAATAAGAAAAAGCTAACTAACACACTAGTTATTATTGGCATCGTTATTTTATTTTACGTAGTTTGGTTTTTCTATGGTGAAACAATATATACACAATGGCGAGCATTTCTTAATGATGTCCCTGAAGGTTTTGCAGTTGGCAATGGCCGTTTAGAAGCAGAAGAAATCGATATTTCTACAAAATATGCAGGACGTGTGGATGATGTTTTATTTCATGAAGGCGATTTTATTGATGCAAATGAAATTGTGGCGCGAATGGACACAAAAACGCTTCACGCTCAGTTAAAACAAGCAGAAGCTAGAGTTGAACAAGCAAAAAAAGAACGTGACCAAGCTCATGCAATCGTGCAACAACGTGAAAGCGAATATTCATTAGCTAAAAAAGAACTTAAACGTTCCTTAAAAATATACAAAGGAGATCCTGGTGCGATTTCTGAAGAAGAAATTGATCGTGACCAAAGTCGTGTGCAAACTGCAAAAGCGGTATGGACGGCAGCTAAAGCCCAACTGGCTACGTCATCTGCCATCATTAATGCTGCTATAGCAGAAACCGAACGCCTGCAGATAGAAATTGATGATGGAATCTTACGTACACCACGTAGAGTACGCATTCAATATCGACTGGCTGAACCAGGTGAAGTATTACCCGCTGGTGGCAAAATCTACACCACTCTTGATCTTTCCGATGTTTATATGACATTGTTTTTTTCAGAAACAATTGTGGGAAGAATTGCAATTGGTGCAGAGAGCCGCATTATATTTGATGCAGCTACTGAGTTTGTGATTCCAGCCAAAGTATCGTTTGTGGATGCAAAATCTCAATTTACCCCTAAAACAGTAGAAACACAGACCGAACGCGAGAAATTGATGTTCCGTGTCAAAGTGAAAATTGATTCTGAGCTACTAAGAAAATATGAACCGCAAGTGAAAACCGGTCTTCCTGGTATTGCATATGTTCGCTTGAACCCAGAAATTGTATGGCCAACACATCTTCAGCCGAAACTTCCTAAACCGAGAACAAATCCGCCTTGATTGCACAGCTTTCTGAAATCACTCACCATTATGGCAAGCGAAAAGTCCTCGCAATCGAACATCTGACTGTTCCTCGTAATTGTATTACAGGAGTGATTGGGCCTGATGGTGTGGGTAAGTCTACGTTGTTGGGTTTAATCGCAGGTGCAAAAAAAATTCAAAATGGAACAATTAATGTTCTAGGTGGCGATATTCACAATCGTAAATTCCGCGACAGCATTTGTCCGCGAATAGCTTACATGCCACAAGGATTGGGGAAAAATCTTTATGCAAGCTTATCGGTGTTCGAAAATGTTGACTTTTTTGGACGACTATTTGGCCAGTCACATGCTGAACGAGATTGGCGCATTAAAGAATTACTTGAAATTACTGGTCTTACACAATTTTCTACACGTCCAGCTGGAAAATTATCTGGCGGTATGAAGCAAAAACTTGGCCTATGTTGTGCATTAATCCATGATCCAGAATTATTAATTTTAGATGAACCCACTACTGGGGTTGATCCGTTATCTCGTCGTCAATTTTGGGAATTTATTGAACGCGTCCGTATACGTCGCAAGAATATGAGCGTAATTGTTGCAACTGCTTATATGGAAGAAGCAAATAACTTTGATTATTTGATTGCGATGGATGCTGGCAAAGTATTAACTGCTTGTAGTCCAGCAGAATTGATGGTGAGTACAGGTAAGGACAACTTAGATTCAGCTTTTATAGAAATACTGCCAGAAGAAAAACGTCATAAGCATAAAACATTACAAATACCACCTCGCACAATTCAGAACGAGAACAATATCGTTATTGAAGCCAAAGGGCTTGCAAAAAAATTTGGCAGTTTTATCGCAGTCGATAATGTTAGTTTTGAAATTGAACGCGGCGAAATCTTTGGCTTTATAGGTTCTAACGGTTGTGGAAAGACCACGACGATGAAGATGTTAACGGGTTTATTGCCCGCTAGTGAAGGCGAAGCATGGCTGATCGGTAGTCCTATTAATGCACGAGACATCGAAACGCGTAAAAAAGTGGGATACATGACTCAATCATTTTCACTATATTCAGAACTCACCGTCATACAAAATTTAGAACTGCATGCAAGTTTATTTCATTTACCAGTTGAAAAAAGAGCTTTACGCGTTAAGGAAATGATTCAGCGATTGTCATTAGAG
>JBFGJY010000095.1:0-6949 GCA_041576975.1 Gammaproteobacteria bacterium
CCCACCTTTCAAATGTCTGGTAAAAGCATGTGTATCAACGCTTGCAAGCGAGTACACCATCGAGGCCCGGCAGCTTCGTCTGCCAACTTATGAGGCCGAATATACGTGTGCGGTCGTACCCACTTGCCGAATCATCGTCTGCAACTTTGACGACTTTTCCTTGATAGACTTTTTTAGCAGCGTTTACATCCGAACACGTGACATAGAAGAATGCGAGTGCACTAATAAAGAATAAATAGAAAAAGGCTTTTCTAATCACATAAACATTTAATCATTTATGCAGTGGCATTAAAAGAAAGCCCCGATGTAGAAGCTGGGGCTTATGTGATTAAGTGGTCATTCAATCTAATGCATAATTGAAATCAAGCATCATTAATAATGATGTCGAGATTATTTAGGAACCGATACACAACTTGTGCTGCCCAAAGCTTCATATGCACTGTGTGTGTAAGTACCTTTTGTGTAATAGCTTCCATCGGCAGATTTATACAATGTACTGCCTGTGAAAGTACTTCCAATACATGGCGGGGCTTCATCTGAATTTAGAAAATTAAAATGTGTTACCGTTAATTTACCTTTTTTAATTTTTCCCCACGTAGTTGGACAAAAGCTATTTTTAACTTTTCCAGTTAGTTTTTTTAGACTCACTTCCTCATAAACCACTTTGTTAGTACCGGCATAAAGTATGTCTTTCCATTCGCATTCCCAATCATGTCCTAAAAGTATTTCCTTGGCTTTTTCATCTGCATCAATAAGAATTTCTTCATCGGCACTAATTGCGTTCATTGAAAAAAATAAACTTGCTAATATCACCCATAATGCGATTGGATATGATTTATACATTTCTATGTCTCCGTTTTTTTTTAAGTTAATTATCTAGCCTACTGGCTTAATCTAATGTGTTCAATGTTTCTTAATCTCTTTATCTCCCTCTGCAATCTCTACTTACCGTATCACTGCCAACATCGCTTCCATGCAGTGTGATCGTTTTCACGAATTTTAATTATTCCAATCCATTCATCAATAAATCATTGCCCTTAAAGTCTACTGACATACAACTAATTACAATATCAGTAAACTATATTCTAAGTTCACTGTATAGGATTAAACTATGTTTAAAAATATGTTTAAAAAAAATAAACCTAAACAGAAATACAAAATAAAACCGTATAAAGCAGATCGTCGAAATAATAAAGATCGTCGTTCGTTTGGAGCGGCTAGTGAATTTCCCTTATTTGATAGTAAGGGTAATTTGGTTAAAAATGACAGACGTATCTTGCCAGATAGACGAATTGCGAACATTCAAGTACAAGAAAATCAAATTAGTGTCGATAATAAACCTTCCAAGGATATTTAAAATACTACAACTAAACTTCTTCCCTCTACACTGATATTTTGGACATTGTCAACTTTGTCTCGGTAGGTTTGTGCGCTGTTTACATCCGAACAAATGTTAATTATTCCTATCCACCCATCAACGAATCATAACCACTAAAGCGTATCCGCGTTTAGATCATTTTTTGGTTAGCAGATTATAGGAAATCCATTGGAAGCTATGTATGTTTAAAAGAAATACTCCTAAAATACCAGTTAAGACTGAGCCCTACAAATCGGATCGTCGAGATGAAAAAAAAGATCGGCGTTCCTTTGGACTGTCCACTAAATTCCCCTTTATTACTACTAACGGCAAAATAATTCATAGTGATCGACGTTCCAGGCCGGATCGGCGCATCGCCAATATTAAAGTCAAAGTGCTTCACTCCTACTTCGATGATGAACAATTTAAGAAAGATCCAGAGGCTTAATGCTTCTTAATTTCTTTATCTCCCTCTGCGATCTCCACTTGCCGAATCATGTAGGTTTGTGCATTGCTTACATCCGAACACGTGACATAGAAGAATGCGAGTGTGCTGATAAAAAATAAATAGAAAAAGGCTTTTCTAATCACATAAACATTTAATCATATATGCAATGGCATGAAAAGAAATCCCGACATCAGCCGGGCTTTTATATGATTGATTTTAGAATTTCTTGCGGCTACGAGTTATACAGAGTTGATGAAATACGCTGATGTGTCTACCAAAATCTAATTGCATCAACCATACGATTTGCGCGACTTAGTAGCCTGATGATAAAATCTCTTTTATCTAAATAATATTCCTTTTTATCTTCCTTTTTATTTTTATAAGCAACGCGTGTAGCGCCATTAGAATGTGCAATTTTATGCGCATTTGCTTTATTCATCAGCATGAGTGCTGGCGGTGTATAGACAGCAAACTTTCCAGCGGTTTTTAAAAACTTTCGTCTTGATTCCGTATCATTAGACTGTGAATCCATTGCACAGCTCTCCTCTAGAAAACTAACGTTGACTGTAGTACACCATGCAGACTATTTGTGTTATTAACATCACAGTTCAATATTTACTCTGAAGTGCATTATTCAATAGGATAGTTAAGGAAATATTTTAACTTGCATTCAATGTTTCTTAATTTCTTTGTCTCCCTCTGCAATTTCCACTTGTCTGATAACTGCTAGCATGGCCTCCATGCCCATTTTAAAGATCTTCTTGGTTTCTTCGGTCATTTCTTCTAATTCAACAAACTGCTGAAACACTTCTTCGGGAAAGTCCCCGTATTCCAATCTATATTGCCCTAACTCTAATGCCAGCATCTTGGCACAGGCGGCAATCTGGTCGGTTTTTAATTCATTGAGTTTGGTTTCGGCAGCGTATAAATATTGTTCCCAAGATTTGGTTTCCATTTTTATTCCTTAATGCGATTGAATTAACATACTAACGAATGGCTATTGGTGGACAAAAGCTTGTCTTTATAAATGAATTAACAATCTCCTCCGTCATTTGGTCAACCTCACGGTCTATCTCATTTTCTATGTAATCTTTGATCTCAACAAATTGTTTGGTACCTTCTTCGGTATTGGCAGCAAATAGTTGTGCCACACAAGACGCTCGTTCTATATCTATATGTTCCAAATACTTGTGAAATAACGCACGTCTTGACTCTAGAATGACTAATTTCTGTTTATCCTCGTCCATCAACCTATACTCTCGCAAGGGTGTTCCATTTGATTTGTGTGAATCTGTTGAATAGTTAAGCCAAGTTATTATGATTAATATTCCAACCAGAAAGACAACTGCTGGGAGCTGTTTCATTTTAGATGCATAGATGTCTGCTTATGGTCAATAACGGTTATTCTACATATTTATAGAATATGTAGAGTGATCCGATACATAACAATCCTCTTATTTGCTGTGCTATCCCAAACGGTTATGCCACTGAAAACTACTGCCATGATGAAGAAACCAATGCTTATTGGGAGGATCTTGCAATACGTGCAGCCGATCACTCAGATGTCATTAATCTCTACAAGTTACGTAAACAACTATGCAAACAAGTTGATGATGATGAACTAACGGTAGAAGAAGCCACACAACAGTTTGAGTATGAACGAAGCCGAGTTGTTGATAGATTGGAACGTGGGAAATTCTAACTGTTTGTTTACTACGAATTATTTTTATGCCTGCTTACAACTAAAACATAATACTCCACATTAACTATTTTGCTTATCTTATGTCGCTTTTATGACGCACATAACTCAAATAAATAGATTCAATTTGAACTTTAAAATTTTATTTCTAAAATAAATCTGTAACCCCGAATAACGTTTTTTTCTATACGATGACCAAAACTACTTTTATGCTGAAAATGGAATCAGGTAACAAGGATTATAAGTTGGTTGTTGCTCCTCACCAGTCTTTCAGTGAGGAAGAGCTTGTTTCTAAAATAACCCCTTTACTTAATGAGGCAGGCCATCATCGTGGAGGATTGAGTTATAGACAATATGATGCTGCACCAAAGTGGATTCTTACAAAACCCGATAAAGATGGCATATGCCATCGAAAAGGTTTGCGAGTACCGAAACCCTTATTTAATAAATTCCTTACTGAATTAATCAATCATGGCTACCGAGTGATCCCCATCGTATCAGATAAATCTCCATTCAAATTTTAGTCTGCTGGGCATCTTCGCTAAACAATTCAATGTCCGCTTACGGCCAATAGCGGTCATTCGCAATTAAAAGAAAGCCCGATTGGCAATATTGGAAAGAAAAGAATTAAGAAAGCATTTTATTTTTAACGATAATTTTAATTTGTTCAAGTTCTTCTATTCTTTTTAGTCTAAATTCTTCAAACTTTTTATCTAATTCTTCCTGTTCAGCAGATTGTTTATTCACACTATTATTTACTTCATTTGTACGTTCTGGATAAGTAATTAGGTACTCCATCTGCTCATTAATTTTTTGAAGCTGACCATCCCAAAATGACCTACTTTTAATAAGAACTCTTAACTGATTATTTGCTCCTTCAATTTCACCATTTGTGTTTACAACGATTACGCTAGGTGAAGAAAATAATAAGTAAGCGAAATATAAAACAACTACACCAACTGTAAATTTCACGATAAAGATTCCTGATCCAACTACGCAACATTAAGAATTTGACTATTTTAGGTGGATGGAATCCTACTGTTCAAGGGTTGGAAATACATCGCCCTTTAAATAAAACGCTTTGGGTCGTTAGCAGACATTTTGAGCATGTGATTTGAAGAATCCAACTTAATATTCCCTTTAGTGGGTTAGTTTATGTCTGCTTTCGGCCAAAAGCGGACGTTCGCAGACATTTGTTGGATAATATATAACGCCTCCAAATGTGGAATTTAAATGTGTGAGTGATAGTTGTTGCCAAGGCCATATTGATGTCGCTGCACTGCACGCGAAACAACGCCGTATTCTGATTATTGTCCTTGTAATCAACGCGACAACTTTCCTGATGATGGTCTTTGCGGCGATGATCAGTGGTTCTTCGTCCTTGTTGTCTGGCGCGTTAGACAATTTCGGCGATGCAATGACATACGTTTTAAGTTTGATGATTATTGGAGCAAGTCTCGTAGCAAAAGCGCGAGTTGCTATGTTTAAGGGTTTGCTGATCTTTGGTGCTGCCCTAGCGGTGGCATTTGTGATTGGCTCGCGAATATTGCATCCTGAAACACCCGTTTTTGAAACCATGGGTATTGCGGCGTTCCTAAATTTGGCTGCCAATTTACTATGCCTTTGGTTATTAACGCCGTATCGGAATGGTGATGTAAACATGTCTTCTGCGTGGGAATGCTCACGCAATGATGTGAGTGAAGGGATTGCTGTTATCGCTGCTGCATTCGCGGTATGGATGTTTGGATCGGGCTGGCCTGATCTGATAATTGCAATCGGCCTGTTATTTCTGTTTTTATTTTCAGCTATTCGCGTGCTTCGTGGAGCATGGCAGGAGCTTCGTCCAACTGCGCTGCAATGAGAAATAAATGTCCGCTTTGAGTCGAAAGCGGTCATTTACGGTAAAGACTTTCATATTTTATTTAGTTGATCCATCTCAAAAACCTCTCATCACCGAGGTGTATGGTGAAAAAGATTCTATAGAGATAACAGGCTGCAAATGACTCTAAAACTTATACTTCTAATTATTCTAGCAACAGTTTTTATATTTTTGTTGAATCTGATAAGTAGCAGAAAGAATAAAAAGAAGCTGACACTGGAAGAAAAAGAAAAAATCAAACTCTTGACTGATAAGGATAACAAATAGTTCGCTCAAACTAGATGTGTCCATTAATTCAATAATTGGATGTCTGCTTTCGGCCAATAGCGGACATTAACATCGGCCATAAACGGACTGCGAAGTTGTGCTGCACTTAAACAAGTCCGAGTTAATAATTATGTTAATGTTCAACTTGTTTGATCGTCGCGCTTCCTTCCACGCTCATATAGCGAAAAACAGCAATCGCTTTCTCCTTACTTATCGCAGTATTGATAGGATCGTACAGTTCATGAGGAACAAAATAGTAGTAAATTTTCATTTTCAAGCAATCAGGGCACTCTCTTGAAAGACGATCAAAGTCTTTCTCGGCATAATTTTTTATTACGTTCATCTCTTCACCTGAGCCTGTAAATTCATGTACTACAAAAAAATCCTCTAGCGTGTTGTCATCTAATTTATAACCGGCAGCAGGTTGAATTTATTCGACATGCCTTGGGAAAAGCGGATAGATTGCCTTATCCCAGATGCCAGTGTGATAAATCAAAATTGCTCCTATGAACAGCGCGGGAAAAATCATACCTCTGCGTAAATAAGACACATTTTCAGCAATATGTCTTGGTACAAGTATTGTGTTGCCAATCAACGTAATGGGTATTGCGATTATCAGTATGATTAGCACAACAATGTAGGCAAAACCTTCAGCATAGGCTCCAGATTCGGTACTAACTATGAGTATTGCTGCGAGAAGTTCGGCTAGTATAGGAATCGCAAAACCGAAAAAAAGCCAACTTCGAATACTCTTTGTATCCTTAGAGGTCATTTCGTTGTAGACGCTAACATCTTAATACATTGCAATTTTACATAGATATCACATTTATCAGGCCAATCTACATATGTCCGCTTTGGGTCGCTAGCGGTCATTCACATTTTTAATGAAATCACCTTATTTCTTAAGCTTTTGCATTTTTATAATCAAATATATTATTGCTAAAAATATTAGCCCATTTACAAGGCCAAATGCATACATCCCTATTCCAGCATAGGCACTTTTTACAGCCCAATTTAAGACAAACACACATAGCAAGGTGAATATTATAGATAATATGAAAATTGGATTGTTTAACATATAAATTTAGATGGTTGAGTGAAAACGCATTTCTTTGATATATAAATCCCTAAGTAATTATAAATTAAATTTAATGTCCACTTTGGGTCGTTAGCGGTCATTTGCACTCGATGGCAGGGGTATGCAGTTCAACGAGCAAAAGTATTTTCTGGATACTGAATTACACACGATTTTTATCAAAAAAAACAAACATATCAATGAGTCATTGTCTATATCTACTA
>JBFGJY010000096.1:0-6536 GCA_041576975.1 Gammaproteobacteria bacterium
AAAGAACGTTTGCTCAGGCTTAATGGATAAAGCGAAAGCAGAAAAATTTTTAGATCATCAGGTCGATGATATTGAAGAAGAAGCAAACAAATTTGTTGAGAAGTTTGCCGAAGAGAATGGACTTACCGCACATACGCTATCTGCCTTTAGGTGGTATTTTCAATCCGACAATCGTTTACTGGAAGATGGCTTTGTAGAACTTCGTTGCAAAACCAAATTCTTAAAACATGAAGGCTCTTGCACGTTCGAAATTGTGGATATTGCTGAAATTGATAAGATTAAGCATTTAGCCTGAAGGTAAATCGAACCAAATCGGGCAGAGCCTATTAAGTTTGCTATACCTAGCAAAGTGGTAAACGTCGGCTTTCTTTTATTTGCTCTTAAAATGCGGTGTTACCGAATGACTGCTATTGGCCGAAAGCAGACATTCTTTTGTAGACAATTAGTATAAGGAGCACCGGAAGTGCCCCTTCATATTCATAAATCAGCTTTGATGCTTATAGCGTATTTTTGTAGTTAGCATTTATCCAGATGTTAACGCATCACCGACTTTGCCAGAAACTATGCCAAGAATTGCACCGACAACAAGTGAAATCACAATAACAACTAATGCATTATTAAAGCTACCCGATGTCAGTGCACCCATTGTGAGCGCATCTGGCGTTTGCAGTGCATAGCCAGCGACACTTGCATACCCTAAAACACTGGCTGGTATTGAGGAAAACACTTCGATTTGCGCTAACAAGCACATTATCAAAACGGTTAAACCAATAACGATCCCAGCCCAAATGGGTAAGGTCAGCACACCTGCCAAAGGAATCCCAAGGATAATTAGTAATGCAACCCAGGCAAAAACCGCTCCGAGAATGGTACAAACAATAGTGTTTTGTAATGCCTTTCCATCACCACCAATTGCAAAAAAACATGCCCATGCAATGAATACGGCCCAAATTAAAACTATCCCTGACAATGGCCCAAGGCATAATGCTGCCGCGATACCACCTAACACACCTATGCTGACTGATAATGCTATGTGACTAGTCATGATCATTTCCTCCTATCCATTGTGAAATTTATTATCTTTATTTTTAGACTAAGGCTTTCGCCAAGATGGAATTATCAAGGTAAGCTGATTTTTTATGTTTGATCGTGGACTACTTCACAATTCATGATTCAGATAATTTTTTTAAGGGAATTAGTCCCACGAAATTTCTTTAAAAAATTGATGTAATTAACATTAACAAGATGCATTGGGTGCGGAGGAATAAATAAATTGAATGACCGCTTTTGGCCGTAAGCGGACACTTGTTATGATCCATAGGGAATTAACAACTGATTGACCGCTAACGACCCACAGCGGACATTCCTAAAAAATAAAAAGGACATGCGATGAACGATAAGACGCTCAATAGGGTGCACTGGAGTTTTTGGGCAATCGGTGCTGTCGCGTTGATTTTCAACATTATGGGCTGCATCAATTTCTTCTCGCAGATGAGTGCAGAAGGGGTGTCTGCGTTGCCTGAACAATATCGCGCGATAGTAGAAGCCCGACCCGCATGGGCCACCATAGCTTTTGCGATTGCCGTTTTCGGTGGCGCGCTTGGTGGCCTTCTACTACTACTAAGGAAGTCGGCTGCGTTTTATGTGTTTGTCGCGTCGTTCCTTGGTGCGCTTGCGGCGCAAATACCGACCCTCGGCATTGCTGACTTCCCCGTTGAGGCATTGATCGGCGGTTTGATGCAGGTAGTGGTTACAGTGTTTTTAATCTGGTATTCGAAATGGGCCGAGCGCAAAGGATGGATCAGCTAGGAACAATATGAGTCGTTAACTTCTATTTTAGCCGTAAGAAAGATTCAGAATAATTCTTATTATCCTATCTTGTAAGAGAATGTCTGCTTTCGGCCAAAAGCGGACATTTAAAAAAATTTATAAAAAAATTTTGAGGAAGGCACTTAATCTAATTGTTAATGGCCCTCAACCGGACTGTAGGGGCTTCATTTAGAATGCTCTGTACAGAATGTGTAGAAACAAACGTCGAAATGGAAAGGAAAGATAAAATGCGATGACGGCTACATTTTCTGATCGCCACTTTTTTAAAACGGTAAAATCCCATACATGATAGCCACTAAACCCGTTCTGATCCTACAACTGCGGCCTGAAAACGTGATTTCTGACAGCGAATACGCCTGTTTCCTAAAATATAGTGGATTGCGGTCTAAGGACACCTGCAGAAGATGCATCGATAATCACGGCATCCCCGGCAACCTGGATCTTGATGATTATTCCGCAATCATTGTCGGTGGCAGCCCGTACGATATCAGCACCGCCGAAGAAAAGAAATCCTCTGCCCAGAAAAAGATCGAATCCGATTTCAACAGGCTACTGCAACAGGTAGTTACCCTGGACTTCCCCTTTCTTGGTGCCTGCTCCGGCAATGGACTGCTGGGTAATTATCTCGGCACCCGTATCTCTACCAAGTACGGTGAAGCCGTGGGCTGCGTCACGCTGGACATCACCGAAGCAGGCAAACAGGATAAATTACTCAAAGGTTTCCCGTCGCAAATCGACGTGTTGCTCGGCCACAAGGAGGCCGTCGACACCACGCCCGAGGGCGCGACTTTACTGATGACCGGCCACGATTGTCCGGTACAGATGTTCCGCATTGGCGAAAACGTGTACGCCACCCAGTTCCACCCTGAAGGCGACGCCCAGGAATTTATTTTGAGGATCGACACCTACCAAAATCACGGCTATTTCGAACCCCATGAAGCGGATGATTTAAAAAAGAAAGTCCTCCAGAAATCCACACCGTATGCTCAGGAAATACTCAGGCGGTTTGTGGAAAAATACTATTGCTAAAGAAAATAAAATAAAGGGGTCAGTCCCCTTTTATTGAAGAGTCGTATCACGACGTATTAATTTGCGACTAATACCCACTTCTTTTTCAAAATAATATAAGGAATGGCTTCGCCATACGTAACTTCCGTGTAATACCCACACGGAAGTGTGGTGTCCGAAGCTACAACGAAATTGAATGACAGTTATTGGCCGTAAGCAGACATAGAATAGAAATTACGGGAAGCTTACAGTTGAATGACCGCTAACAACCCAAAGCGGACATTCAAGCGATTATAATTTAATAATGAAAATTTATATACTAACGTGGTGTTTTATATTTGCTTTATTACCTTATGGAGTTACAGCTGAAGAGCTACTTAAAACACAAACTTCCTGGGACGGAGGGGCTATTAATTATCCAAAGGAACAAATCTAGATAACTTCGGAAATACTTCGTATAGAAGAAAACCAAGTAACACAATTTCACTTTCATCCAGTCCCAACGCTCGGTTATGTTTTGCAAGGTAAAGTTGAGGTAGAAATAAAAGATGGTAAGAAAATTGTGTTTACAGAAGGTGAATCTGCTGTAGAAGTCATGCGTACCATTCATAGAGGTCGAGCAATTAATGGGCCTGTAGAAATAGTAGTCTTTTATGCAGGCTCTACCACTCTGCCTATTACTGTTCTACCGGAAAATGATGTAAATAAGGAACACTGTAAATTCTAATATATCGCATATACTTTGAATTTTGATAACAAAAATTAGGAATTATTGTGAAAAATTTATTTTTATTAGTTTTGTCAATTTTAATCATTGCTCCTATTTCATTTGCGGATGACCTATTTAAAGGCCAATGGATTGATTTAACACATGAATTTTCAGAGGATTCTATTTATTGGCCAACTGCAGAAACATTTAAAAAGACCACTGTTTTTAGTGGCCATACTGATGCTGGTTTTTATTACAGCGCATATAATTTTAGTGCTGCAGAACATGGTGGAACACACATAGATGCTCCTATACATTTTTATGAAAACCGTAATACCGTGGATCAAATTCCTATAGAACAATTAATTGGTCCTGGGGTGGTAATTCGCATTACAGAAAAAGTAGAAAAAAATCGAAATTATCAATTTTCTGTTGAGGATATCTTGGATTGGGAAGAGAAACATGGAATCATCGAAGAGAATAGCATATTGCTAATCGATACCGGCTCAAGCAGATATTGGCCTAACAAAAAAGAATATATGGGAACTGCAGATCGTGGAGAGGAAGCAGTAAAGAAATTAAAATTTCCCGGTATACACCCTGATGCTGCTAAATTCTTAGCGACAAAAAGAAAAATTAAAGCTGTGGGATTAGATACTCCAAGCATTGATTATGGTGGGTCTACATTATTTGAAACACACCAAATTTTGTTTGAGAAAAATATTCCAGGTTTTGAAAATGTTACTAATCTTGATAAATTGCCTACGAAGAGTTTTATAGTTATAGCTTTACCAATGAAGATCAAAGGAGGAAGTGGCGGTCCTTTGCGAATTGTCGCTCTAGTGCAAGAAAAATAATTTCCCTCACTACTATTACCCTACATTGTTTTCAAGTAGAAGTTGATAGCGAAGTTATCGATTTTCAAGAAGTGCTGTAAAAGTTGTATGACCGCTATTGGCCGAAAGCAGACATTCGTATGTAGATGCTTAGAAAAAAGGGGCATCATAAGTGCCCCTTGAAACTCATACATCGGCTATGATGTATATTGAATATTATTGTAGTTATTTACTATCCTGATGTTAAAACATCACCGACTTTGCTAGAAATCAAACCAAAAACTGCTCCAACTACAAGTGAAATTACAATAACAATTAATGCGTTGTTAAAGCTAAACGAAGTCAGCGCATCAATAGAAAACGCACTAGGTGTTTGCAACGCTAAACTAGCAACACTTGCATACCCCAATACGCTAGCTGGAATAGATGAAAAGAATTCAATTTTCGCTAACAAGCACATGACCAAAACGGTTACACCAATCACAATTCCAGCCCAAATGGGTGTAGTCAATGTGTCTGCCAATGGAATCCCAAGAATGATTAGCAATGCTACCCAAGCAAGAACTGCTCCAAGTATGCTACAAACAATTGTATTTTGTAATGCTGTACCGTCGCCTCCTATTGCAAAGAAACATGCCCATGCAATAAATACAGCCCAAATTAAAACGATCCCTGCTAAAGGCCCAAGACATAGTGCTGCCGCGATGCCACCCAAAACACCAATACTGATAGATAATGCTATGTGACTAGTCATGATCATTACCTCCTATCTGTTATGAAATTTATTATTTTTTATTTATTAGACTAATACTCTTGCCAATATGGATATAATCACGGTAAGCGGATAATTCATGTTTGGTTGTGGACTACTTCACAATTCAATATTCATATAACTTTTCTAAGGTAAACGGACATCCGCGTAATTTATTTTAAATTTTGTGTAATTAACAAATTGGTGTATTGATTTTAGGTTTAGGCTTCACAATTATTTAAGGTTTTAATGCAAAGATTAGGTAAAAGCCATTACTGGTACTGACAAGTTAACGTAAATCTTGTCGTTTTAGAGGTGAAACGTGCCTTCCCAACAACGTACAATCAAAGGCTTACAACCATGTGATTATTGTAGTTACACCCTCAAATCAGTTAACTTGTCAGTACCAGAAATATGCCTGTACAAAACTTTGAATACTGTTCTTATCATTACCTTAATCAATGGTTAACTCATGATAGAAACTATCGCCTAATACTTAATAGTAACGACAAAGAGAAAAAGTTAGCCGCATTGAAAAAGGCCGGTGGCTTTTATCGAATCGCAAGAAACTTACCAAGAGAATTTGATGAAAAGAAAGGACTTGTGAGATATCAACCTGTTTTGAACATACTTGATTTAACAAGCCAAGATCAGTTTAAGGAGAACCCGATCAAAAAAATACGTGAGATACAAAACAAGATATCGAAAAGGTATGGGAATAGAAATGTTTTATCATTAACTACCAAATTTCTTTGGCTCAAAATAAAGCAACCTATCTTGAATTATAACTCACGAGCAAGGATCGCAGTTGGCTCAAAAAATGGTGATTTGGACGATTATTATATAAAATGGAAAAATGATTTTCGAAAGCACCTTACTCGAATTGAAGAAATTTGTTGCAAACTACCTGATCTTCACATGTACGTAGTTGATCAGGAGGTGGGGACAAAAGAATATATCAAAAAAGTATCATCAAAACCTTGGTTTCATGAAAGGGTCTTTGACATTTACCTTTGGAATAAAGGTAATAATACATAATAAGAAAATGCTTTCTGACTACTAAACCATCGTGCATGGCGAATCGGTAGATTCACGATCTACAATGCACTAATTACGAGAAAATTGGATATCCCTGATATTTCCCTGTTATTAAAAGTTCAGATTCGAACTTAACTCATACAAGTATTTGGAAATTCAATAGAATGTCTGGGCAGGGCTGCCTAAAGATGACCAATTCATAAATTTTCCCTGTAAATTGGCTGCTTAACAGGGAAATTATACTTATGTATGTGAGAGCAGGGTTCGCTTAAGACTCCAACCACCGCCACCCTGTCTTGTCTCTTATAAGAGACTCAAGATATCTATAAGAAAAGGCCTATTTCTGCGGGCATTTGCGGAAAAA
>JBFGJY010000097.1:0-6472 GCA_041576975.1 Gammaproteobacteria bacterium
AATAACGGGGCGAGTCACATCTGTTTCATGTTCCCCTACCCTCAACAAATACATTGGGCTGGCTTTTGCTTCACCCGAATTTTCAGAAATTGGACAAAGAATTAATATAAAACTCTCTAATGCTGAAATAGTAAAAGCCACGGTAAGTCCGTTACCCTTTTATGATCCAGATAATAATCGCCAGCAGATGTAATCATGAAAAAAGCCACAATCATTCCAGAAAATTTTGAACGTCGAAGCTTCGTTTATCGAAAATTTGATGCGTTACAAGTTACTTGGTTAGAAAGTAATGGATATGCAACAGTTTCTTCAATTCTAGAACCTAATATTGAAACAACTTCCGCACAACATCTTGCTATTTGTGATCTAAGCCATCTGCAACGTATTGGGTTTAAAGGGGTTGGCACATGTAAATGGTTGGAAAGTCAAAATATTCACATTCCTGCAAAAGTAAACTATGCATTACCCAATGAAAACGGTTGTTTAGTCGTAAGGCTTGGAGTCAATGAGATATTGATATTCGATTGCTTGCGAAATACAACTAGTACCCCAGCTAGATTAGAACAACAATGGAATCAGCATTATTCACAAGGAAACAATAAGTATTGTTGTTATATTGTGCCACGTCAAGAAAGCCATGCATGTTTCTCTGTAACTGGTAGATATAGTTATGAAATGTTTTCTAAATTATGCGCGGTCGATCTTCGTAAAGAAAAGTTTGCTAATCATATGATTGCACAAACTTCACTTGCGCGTCTGGGGGCGATAATTATTCGTAATGACTTAAAAAGCCTGATTAATTATATAGTTCTTGTTGATAGCGCATCGGCAGAATATTGTTGGGATTGTTTGCTCGATGCCATGCATGAATTCAATGGGAAGGCCATTGGAACATCTGCTTTGAAAACAATAGCTTCTTAAAGCCATGATCTAAATTTTAAAATACAAGGCCTGCTGAATAAAATAATAACGATTTTTTTCCAGATGATTCAAATAAAAGAAATAATTGCTCACGCACAAGACTCTAAAATTTCCAGTCAGCTTCACGACTTATCTCATCAAGATAAAGTCGAATATATCGTATTAGATCATGCCAATTTACTACGTCGACGTTTTCGCACCAGAACAGATAAAGGTACGGATTGTGCTATTTCCATTTCACGTGATAAGAGATTATCGAATGGTGCCGTATTATTATTAGAAGATAATCGCGCTATAGTTGTAAAAATGGCAAAAGATCGATGGTTATCACTTAAACCAAAAGATATTTCTGCCGCGATTGAACTAGGATACTTTGCTGGAAATATGCACTGGCGGGTCAAATTTGGAAAAGAGCGCATCGACATAGCGCTCGAAAGTCCAGAAGAAATTTACCTCGATCGTTTGAAAGACTTTTTTAGTGAAAAAAAAATAACACGATGCGACGATGACTGAAGAAGAACAAATACTTACTCTTTTACAACACGGCGATAGCTTTTTTCCTTCCGGCGCCGTGTCATTTTCTTGGGGTTTGGAAATGTTGAAAAATGACAATGTTATTAATTCCAAAAGCGAACTAGAAGATTATATAGAAAATCAACTTACTGAAAGATGGGGCCCTTTTGATCGTGTTATTTTATTCCGCACCTATGAATGCGCAGATAACATAGAAAAAGTGATTTTTATCGATAATCTTATTGAATGTATGACATTAACAACCGAACTAAGAGAAGGCTCTAAGCGCTTAGGAATTGCGCTACTCACCACATATAAAAAATTAAATAATGAAATAGCACAACGCTATCTAACAATCATGAATAACCAACAAGCTCATGGCCATCTTTCAGTTAGCCAAGGTTTGATTTGGAAATCAATAGGGTTATCGAAAAATTCTGTATTGATGTTATCTGCATACACATTATGCATTTCTGTTCTTGGTGCTGCGCTGCGCTTAGGGATGGTTGGTCATATTGACTGCCAGAACAGTTTAACAAGAGTTCGTAGATTAATTACCGATATTTCAACTTGGCCTATTCCTGAAATTGAAGAGATTCATTCATTTACTCCTTTTACAGATATTGCATCAATGCGCCATGAGAATACTGATTCAAGACTATTTGCAAATTAAAAGAAGCGTTAAAAATACGGAGGAGACTTATGCTTTTAACACCAACAGAATTAGAACGTTTAACTATTTATACTGCTGCTGAGCTTGCAAGAAAAAGAAGAAAAAAAGGGCTGCAATTAAATTATCCTGAGGCAACCGCGATAATTGCAGATGAGATTTTAGAAGGGGCAAGAGAAGGCCGCACCGTGGCTGAGCTAATCAGCTTCGGCTCGACACTATTAAGTACAGATGATGTCATGCCAGGTGTGGATGAAATGATGCATATGCTTCAAGTCGAGGCGACATTCCCCGATGGTACTAAGTTAGTGACCGTGCATGAACCTATCCGGTCAGGGAAGAAGAAATCAAAATCCAAAGATGATGTAACTCCAGGAGAAATTGTACCAGGCGATGGTGATGTAAAAATTAATGCTGGTAAACGCTCAAAGATACTCAAGGTACTAAATACTGGTGATCGACCTGTTCAAGTAGGCAGCCATTTCCATTTCTTTGAAGTCAATCCGGCCTTAGACTTTAAACGAAAAGATGCATTTGGCATGCACTTAGATATTCCAGCCGGAACAGCAGTGCGCTTTGAGCCAGGTGAAAGTAAAGAAATACAACTAGTTACATTTGGCGGTGCGGGTGAAGTACATGGTTTGAATAGTTTAACGAACGGATCTACTTCTAATGAGGTTAAAAAACGAGAAGCATTACATAAAGCAAAAATTCGCGGATTTAAAGGGGTATAAAAATGATTAAAATTTCAAGAAAGGAATATGCAGTTATGTATGGCCCCACCACGGGAGATGCAGTTCGCCTAGGTGATACTTCATTGTTGGCAGAAGTAGAGCATGACTACGCTGTACATGGAGATGAATGTCTACATGGTGGTGGTAAAACGCTACGTGATGGCTTGGGATTAACACCTGGTTATGATAGCGCAGCAGGGTCCTTAGACATGTTAATTAGTAACGCCCTTGTTATCGATCCTGTTTTAGGAATTGTAAAAGCAGATATTGGGATTAAAGAAGGGAAAATTGCCGGTGTTGGCAAAGCAGGTAATCCTGCAACTATGGATGGTGTTGATCCAGATCTTGTTTGTGCTGCGGCAACTACAGTACGAGATGCCGAAGGGCTCATAGCTACACCAGGTGGTATTGATGTGCATGTGCATTTCGATAGCGCACAATTATGTGAACATGCATTGAGCTCTGGCATTACGACAATGATTGGTGGATCACTTGGACCAATAACAGTGGGCATCGATTGTGGAGGTGCTTGGAATGTTGGGAAGATGTTGCAAGCGTCCGAGCAATGGCCCATCAATTTTGGTTTTTTAGGGCGTGGTAACTCTTCTAAACCTAGATCTTTAACTGACCAAATGGCAGGAGGCTGTTTAGGACTCAAGATCCATGAGGACTGGGGTGCTATGCCTGCAGTAATTGACACCTGCCTGACCGTTGCAGACGATCTAGACTTTCAAGTCCAACTACATACCGATACCCTCAATGAAAGCGGATTTGTTGAAAATACATTAGCTGCAATCAATGGACGAACCATTCATATGTACCACACTGAAGGTGCAGGCGGAGGGCATGCTCCCGATATTATTCGAGTCGCAGGCGAATATAATTGTCTACCCTCCTCTACTAACCCAACTAATCCGTATACGGTTAATACATTTGATGAACATTTAGATATGACCATGGTGTGCCATCATTTAAATCCTGCCATTCCTGAAGATGTTGCATTTGCTGAAAGTCGAATTCGTGCACAGACTATCGCAGCAGAAGATGTGTTACACGATCTTGGCGCAATTTCTATGTTGGGTTCGGATAGTCAAGGCATGGGTCGTATCAATGAAGTCATTTGTAGAACCTGGCAACTTGCAAGCAAGATGAAGGATCAACGTGGTCGACTATCCGAAGAAACTACAAAACGTGGAGATAATCAAAGAATAAAGCGTTATATCGCGAAATACACCATCAACGCGGCACGTACATTTGGAATCGATCAATACATTGGTTCCTTAGAAAAAGGGAAATTTGGTGATGTAGTGTTATGGAAGCCCGCTTTTTTTGGAATAAAACCAGAGCTAATTGTAAAAGGTGGCTTTATTGTTTGGTCGGCTATGGGTGATAGCGCCGCATCATTAATGACCTGTGAACCGATAGCCATGCGGCCACAATGGGGTACATTTGGTAATGCTAAACAACATCTAAGCGCAAATTTCGTTAACCAATCAGCAGTGAATGCCAATGTAGGAGAGAAATTACAACTTCAAAAAATTAATCTACCCGCACAAGGAACTCGAAAACTTAATAAAGGCCACATGTTACATAATGAGAGTTGCCCAAAAGTTACTGTCAACCCAGAGACTTTTGATGTTTATGTAGATGGAGAACTCGCAACATGTGAACCAGCTAAAAAATTACCTTTGACACAACGCTACATGCTTCGATGAATGCGTCAGCACCTCAAAAAGGAACTGGCCCCGCGCGAGTTGGTGTGGGTGGGCCAGTTGGATCTGGGAAAACAGCACTCATCGAGCAATTAATCCCGTTCTTTATCAAGCGTGGAAATGAAATTGCTATCGTAACGAATGATTTAGTCACTCGAGAAGATGCCAAACGTTTACAACGATCTGGCTTGCTGGCACCAGAACGTATAGTTGCAGTCGAGGCTGGTGCTTGTCCACATACCGTCATTCGAGAAGATCCAACATTAAACATTCAAGCAGCTGATCGTTTGGATCATGAGTTTGAAAACTTAGATATTATATTGATTGAAAGTGGCGGTGATAATCTCGCTTCTACTTTCTCTCTCGACCTTGTAGATTATTGGATGTTTGTAATAGATACATCTGAAGGCGATGACATTCCGCGTAAAAGAGGACCTGGCGTCGTACAATCTGATTTGCTAGTAATTAATAAAGTAGACTTAGCGCCTTATGTAGGTGCAGACATTAATTTAATGGTGAAAGAAGGTCGTGAAGTTAGGAATAATAAACCTATTGTGCTTACCAATTGCAAAACAGGAGAAGGAATAGAAGAAGTCGCAGATCATATAATCAATAACGTGCTATTTCACTAAAATATAATTATAAAAAAGAAATGCATGTGCAGATTATCACTTGAATTTTCTAGGAACGGAGATGGCAAGACTTATCTTGAAAATCAGTATGCGTCTTATCCTTTTCACATTTGCAGAACTCAATATATTGAGGATGATCCACTTGGAATGGCAAATATATATATACAATCAGCATCTGGTGGTATTTATGAAAATGAATCACTCACAACCAATATTATTGCAAATTCAAGGTCATACAGTCATATAACTACACAGGCCTCAACCCTTGTACATGGCATGACAAATGGAGAAGCGCAGCAAACAGTCAATATAAATGCTATAGAACATGCATATACAGAATATGTTTCGGACCCCTTAATACTATTTCCAGCATCTAAGCTCAACTCAAAAATAAATATTTATTCTGATGAAACTAGCACTGCAATTATTGCAGATGCTTTTTTATTACACTTTCTTAATGGTGAAGATCATATATTTAATCAATTCAATAACTATTTAAATATTTATACAGATGGAAATGAACTTCTTGCTAAAGATATATACATAGTAAACCAAAAAAACTTTTTAAATATAAAAAGTAAATATATCAGCATGGGCACCATTTCTATTATTAATCGATCAACCATTAAAAAGGATTTGTTAAAAACATTACAAGTAAGTATACAAGCAAACAACGATATTTATGGTGGCGCTACGCTATTGCCTAATGAATGTGGGATCATTATAAAATTCCTAGCTACCGATGGTGACACTTTAAAAAAAGCTATACTTAATTCTTGGATACAAATTAGAGAGTCCATCGTTGGTATAAAACCTAAGACTAGAAGAAAATAGATAACTAACTTTAATCACCGTATTACTTATTATTAGACTTATATTGGGTGCCCAACATACGTTATAATCCGATCACATGGCATCAGTTCTCAAACTCTTAATATAATCTAGTTCCTTATCTACCACTGCAACACCAGGTGTTGGATTAAAATACAATTAGACATTTGTATTAACAACATATATATCAATTTGAATTAACTGCACAATGATTTTCAAAATCTGTAATGATGTATCTTCACTGGGAATAAAAGCCGTATTTTTAGTTATTTTCGATATTGATAATACAACATATGACGTGGATTTAGAGAAATCCATTAGCATGTTTTATGATGATTTTTATAGGACATACTCATTAGAGGATTTAGAACATGATAATAATATAATCGGATACAGACAATTACATAAAAAAATTGGCCTAACTGATGAGTCATTAATTGCATCACCAGAAAGTCTTAT
>JBFGJY010000098.1:0-6330 GCA_041576975.1 Gammaproteobacteria bacterium
ACAGGCTTGATCAATGCTGAGCGTATCGCATTGATGAAGCAAAGTGCGTATCTAATCAACTGTGCGAGAGGTGAACTTGTCGAGGAGCAAGCCCTATGCAATGCACTACAAAATGACAAACTTGCAGGGGCAGCTTTAGACGTTTTTGCGAATGAACCACCCAAGACATCCCCTTTACTTCACCTTGATAATGTAGTTTTTACCCCTCATCTTGGTGCTTCAACACATGAGGCTCAGATTGCCGTCGGTGTAGAAATTGCTGACCAGGTTGCAACCTATCTAAACACTGGCCAAGCACTCAATGCAGTCAATTTGTTGACTATTTCTAAAGAAGAACTAAACAAAATTCAGCCTTTTCTTGATCTTGCACATCGACTGGGCAGTTTAGTTGCCAATTTAATTGAATCACCTGCAACGCAATTACGAGTCACACTTAGAGGGCGTGCTGCAGAACTTGAAGTAAGTCCAATCGCAATTGAAACACTGGTAGGATTTTTAACCCATATGCTTGCAGCACCGGTTAATCGCGTGAATGCGAAGCATTTAGCAGAACGTCAGGGTATTTCATTGATTGAAGCAAGGAGCGATCAAGTGGAGGAGTATCTATCCATCATTGAAATAAAAGCCATGACCTCGAATGGAAAAACTACGGTCAGTGGCACTGTATTTGGAGATGGAAAACCTAGACTTGTGAAAATTGATGAATATGAAATTGAAGCCCTACCAAAAGGTACTTTATTGATTACACGCCATGAGGATCGTCCGGGTGTAGTGGGTGCAATGGGTACTCTGATGGGAGAACATCATATTAATATTTCGCGTATGCATATAGGAACATCACCTGCCAATGACTTATCTATTGGCATTTTAGAAATTTCATCACCCGCATCTGAACAGGCCATAACTGAAATTGAAAAAATTCCAGCCATTCAGAAGGTGTACCAAATTTCCTTATGAAACGATTTGCATGAGCAAGGGACCGCCGTTTAACACCATCTTTTTCGATTGTGACAGCACACTATCTACATTAGAAGGAATTGATGACCTAGCAGAAGACATCGGAATCAGCCATAAAATTCAGGAATTGACTCAATCTGCAATGGATGGGCATGTCTCATTAGAGGATGTATACCAACAAAGACTGGAGATGATTCGACCTAGTCGTGATGCCATCACCCGCCTGGGTGAGCGGTATGTTAAGAATCTCGTACCTGGTGCTATTGAAACAATTCGTCTTTTACACACTTTAGGAAAAGATGTACACATCATCAGTGGAGGAATATTTCAGGCAGTTGAGTACCTGGGTTTAGAACTTGGCATTTCAAAAGAAAATATTCATGCCGTCGAGATTTTTTTTGATGACCAAGGTAACTATTCTCACTTTGATACTTCTCACCCACTGTCACAGGCCAATGGGAAAGGTATTGTCTGCATGAGCTATGCCAATATTAATGTCAGTGATGTGGTGATCGTCGGTGATGGAGTAACGGACCTCCAAGCTTCTGAATATGGAATTTATGTTGTAGGTTTTGGGGGCGTACAAAAACGTGAAGTCATAGCACGATCAGCTGACGTATTTGTTCTAAATTCAAGACTAGACGCAGTTTTAAATGAACTTCTTTCTGCGGAAGAACAAAAACTAATTCGTTAACTTTCAATTCTAATTTTAATTATACCGTGTCTATACTAAAGAATAGAAATACTCATTTAGATGAGCAAGCTCAAGAACGCATTCTTATTTTAGATGGTGCGATGGGCACCATGATACAAAGTTACAAACTGGAAGAGTTAGATTATCGTGGCGATAAGTTTTCAAGTTGGCCTACTGATCTAAAGGGCAATAATGATCTGCTATCCCTTACGCAACCAAAAATTATAGAGCAAATACATGATGCTTTTTTTGAGGCTGGCGCAGATATTGCTGAAACGAATACTTTCAATGCCACTAGTATTTCCATGGCGGACTATGCCATGCAAGATTATGTCTACGATATCAATTTACATGCCGCACAAATTGCAAAAAGAGTTGCAGACCGTTTTACCGAAAATGATTCTAGAAAGCCACGCTTTGTTGCAGGTGTATTAGGACCCACGAACAAAACCTGTTCTCTATCGCCTGATGTTAATGATCCTGGTTTTCGAAACATTAGCTTCGATGAACTTGTCGTCGCCTATACAGAGTCCTTAAAAGGCTTAATCGATGGCGGTATCGATATTATCTTCGTTGAAACCATTTTTGACACCTTAAACGCCAAGGCCGCAATCTTTGCGATTACAGATTACTTAGAAAAGAACAACTTATGTTTGCCGATTATGATATCCGGTACCATTACCGACGCCTCCGGTAGAACGCTATCCGGTCAAGTCACCGAGGCCTTTTGGAATTCAGTTTCTCATGTTAACCCTTTCTCAATTGGCCTTAACTGTGCGTTAGGTGTAGAGCAATTACGTCAATATATCGAGGAGCTTGCAAAAATCGCGAACACCAATGTCTCAGTTCACCCTAATGCCGGGCTTCCTGATGAAATGGGTGAATACAATGACACACCTGAATTTATGGCGGAACATCTGCAAGAATGGGCGCAAAGTTCATTTGTTAACATCATTGGGGGTTGTTGTGGTACCACACCTACACATATAAAAGCGATACATGCAGCCACAAAAAATCTTCCACCACGAGAAATTCCCAAAATACCAAAAAAATGTCGATTGTCGGGACTAGAACCGTTCACGATTGATGAAGAATCATTATTTGTCAATATCGGTGAACGTACCAATGTAACCGGCTCAGCAAAGTTTTTACAGTTAATTAAAGAAGAACAATACGAACAAGCATTGGATGTTGCGCGACAACAAGTAGAAAACGGTGCACAAATGATCGACGTCAACATGGATGAAGGCCTGATTGATTCAAAACAAATCATGGTCCAGTTTTTAAATTTAATTGCCTCAGAACCGGATATCGCACGTGTTCCAGTGGTCATTGACTCGTCAAAGTGGGACATCATTGAGGCAGGCCTTAAGTGCATTCAAGGAAAAGGAGTTGTTAATTCCATTTCTCTAAAAGAAGGCGAAGAAAAGTTTATTGCGCAAGCCACACTCGTTCGTCGATATGGTGCAGCTGTAATTGTAATGGCATTTGATGAAAAGGGCCAAGCAGATAGTGTAGAAAGAAAAGTTGAGATATGTGTACGCGCCTACAAAATTTTAACCGAACAATTAAAGTTTCCTGCTGAAGATATTATTTTTGATCCCAATATCTTTGCAATAGCAACTGGCATTGAAGAACATAACAATTATGCAGTCGCCTTCATTGAAGCAACTAAAAAAATTAAACAACAACTCCCACAGACATTGGTATCCGGCGGAGTATCGAATATTTCGTTTTCCTTTCGCGGAAATAATAAAGTACGTGAAGCAATACATGCAGTGTTCCTTTATCACGCTATCAAAGCAGGTCTATCAATGGGTATAGTAAACGCCGGTCAACTAGCCATCTATGAAGACATCCCAAATGAATTACGAGACTGTGTTGAAGACATCGTCTTAAACCGCGATCCAGACGCTACTGAAAAATTACTTGAACTGGCACAAGACTATCAGGCTGATGCAAAACAAGATGCAAAAGAAGTTGCGCAATGGCGAAACTGGCCCGTAAATAAACGTTTAGAGCATGCGTTGGTAAATGGTATTACAGAACATATTGAGCAGGACACGGAAGAAGCGCGTCAAAATGTATCGCGAGCTCTGGAGGTGATCGAAGGACCGCTAATGTACGGTATGAATATCGTCGGCGATCTATTCGGCTCAGGAAAAATGTTTTTGCCACAAGTTGTGAAGTCAGCACGGGTGATGAAAAAAGCGGTTGCTTATTTAAATCCCTTCATGGAAGCAGAAAAAACGGGAGATGCTCTGACCAAAGGCAAAGTAGTTATGGCAACCGTAAAAGGTGATGTACATGACATTGGTAAAAATATCGTTGCTGTAGTTTTACGATGCAATAATTATGATGTCATCGACCTTGGAGTTATGGTACCTGCGGAAAAAATCTTACAAACAGCTCGTGCTGAAGGATGTAATATCATTGGTTTATCAGGGCTCATCACACCTTCCTTGGATGAAATGGTACATGTTGCGAAAGAATTGCAGCGACAAGATTTTAACTTACCTTTGCTGATAGGAGGTGCAACCACATCGAAAACACATACTGCAGTGAAAATTGCACCTAATTATGAACACCCAGTAATATATGTACCTGACGCATCACGCGTTGTGAATGTGATGAATAAATTATTGAGCGATACACACAAACCAGAATTTACTCAAGAAATAAAAAATGAGTATCGAAATGTCAGAGAACGATACAAAACCCGTAAGATACAGCCACTCGTTAGCCTTGCAAAAGCACGCAAGAATAAATTCAACTTTGACTGGCAAGCCTATACACCCCCGAAACCTACATTTATAGGCACTAAAGTTTTTAAAGATTATCCAGTTAAGAATTTAATTAGTAATATTGACTGGACACCATTTTTTTTAACATGGGAATTAGTAGGTAAGTATCCAAAAATTTTTCAGGACAAAATAATTGGTGAACAAGCGTGCAAACTCTTCCAAGACGCTAACGACATGCTTGGTGACGTTATAGATAAGCAGTGGTTAACTACACGTGCAGTAATTGGTTTTTTTGCATGTAATTCTATAAATGATGATGATATTGAAATTTATACCGATGACACACGTGAAGAAATTTTGTTGACTTTACATCAACTTCGCCAACAAGCCCAAACCACTGGTGATGCACCGAATTATTGCTTAACCGACTTCATAGCACCGAAAACAACTGGCATTGAAGATTATCTTGGTGTGTTTGCCGTTACAGCGGGTATCAATGTAGAAAAACAGGTAAGAAAATTTGAAACCCAACACGATGATTACAACGCAATTTTAATAAAGGCAGTAGCCGATCGCTTAGCGGAAGCCTTAGCTGAGCGTATGCATGAACGTGTGCGAAAACAGTACTGGGGTTATGCACCGAACGAAGACCTAGCAAATAGTGAATTCATTAAAGAGAAATATCAAGGGATACGCCCTGCCCCGGGCTATCCCGCATGTCCTGACCACACGGAAAAAGATAACTTGTGGAAATTACTCGATCCAACAAACAAAATCGGACTTACGCTTACCGAAAATTTTGCGATGGAGCCTGCAGCAGCTGTATCCGGATGGTATTTTTCCCATCCTCAATCTCGTTATTTTAATGTAGGAAAGATTCAACAAGATCAGGTGCAAGATTATACGCGTAGAAAAAATTTACCCCTGTCTGAAATGGAACGTTGGCTTGCGCCTATTTTAGCATACAACATTTAATATATCTTATAAATTATTATTTAATAAGACTTTTTATTGCCCATTCTAACCATGGTAATAAATCTTTGATGTCGTCTGCTTCCACCGTTGGGCCAGCCCAAATTCGCAAGCCGGGGGGAGCGTTCCGATAGCCATTGATATCATAGGCCACTCTTTCATCTTCTAATAGCTGACAGAGTTTTTTACAGAGTTCGCGTTGCATATCGACAGTTTTTTTTACAAATTCTTGGTCAGTAATTCGTAGACATACGGAGGTCGATGAACGAGATATGAAGTCTTTAGCAAGAAAGTCGATGTAGTTTGTTTCCTGCACCCAGTTTTGAATTAATTCATAGTTTTTCTGAGTTCGTTCGATCAAACCAGACAGCCCCCCTGCTGATCGAGCCCAGTTAAGAGAAAATAGATAATCTTCCACACAGAGCATAGAGGGAGTATTAATGGTCGCGCCCTCAAACAGATCCTTTTTCAAGGCTTTATCCGTAGTAAGGCGGAATAATTTAGGAATTGGCCAAGGAGGTTGATAGGTTTCCAGGCGTTCTACTGCGCGCGGTGAAAGAATAAGCATACCGTGTGCAGCCTCACCGCCTAAGACCTTTTGCCAAGAATAGGTAATGACATCTAACTTTGTCCAAGGAAGCTTCATTGCAAAAATTGCAGAAGTAGCATCACAGAGTGTCAATCCCTGCCGATTATCTGCAATCCATTCTCCATTCGGTATCCTCACACCCGAAGTGGTTCCATTCCATACAAAAACGACATCTCGATGAGGATCAACTTGCAATAAATTTGGTAATTCACCGTAAGGCGCTTCATAAAAGTTAACGTCCTTCAATTTTAAATGGTATTTGATGTCTTGCAGCCAGTCTTTGCCGAAGCTTTCAAAAGCTAATACATCCACTCCACGTTGCCCTAATAAAGACCACATTGCTAATTCGAAAGCGCCTGTGTCTGAACCAGGTA
>JBFGJY010000099.1:0-6326 GCA_041576975.1 Gammaproteobacteria bacterium
CCGAAACCTAATAGCGCAATGCTGATCACCATATAGGCGAAGTGATGCCACTGCACGATCGAGAATAAACGTGTCAGTAAAACTTCGTAGGCAAGTGCTGTTGCCGAAATCAGTGCCACCGAGAATCGGGGAGGGCGCGGTTCGGATTGAAGTTGTGTGAAATTCACCGGCATGAATAGTGATAAGAAAATATTTTGCTTATTGCACTCGTAATTTCTCCATCAGTGACTTCCCGTCAACGGTACGAATCGCACTGGTAGAATTTGCCGTGTCGTGATACTCCCTTCTTCGTCCTTCACAACCATGAGGAGTTGCTGAGTAAGAAAACGGCTACCGACAGGAATAATCATGCGTCCGCCCGGTTTGAGTTGCTGAATTAGTGGCGGTGGAACATGGCTGGCTGCTGCGGTGACGACAATGCCATCAAAGGGGGCGTGTTGTTTCCAGCCATAATAGCCATCACCAATTTGCACCTGGATGTTGTCATAACGCAATTCAGCAAGATCCCTTTGCGCGCGTTTACCAAGTGCCTCGATGATTTCGATCGTGTAGACCTTTCGCACTAATCGCGACAGAATCGCCGCCTGATAACCTGACCCGGTGCCAATTTCCAGGACGCTGTGCTCTGGCTGTGGATTCAAAAGATCTGTCATGATTGCAACGATGTAGGGCTGGGAGATCGTCTGCCCGTACCCTATTGGTAGTGGATGGTTGCGATAAGCGCGTGGTCGTTGGTTACTAGGGACTAGCACATGCCGCGGCACGGTATTCATTGCCTCAATGATCCGAGGATCCAGTGCATCCTTATTAAGATATATTTTTGTGGCACGCACATCGGCCTCGATTGCGCGGATCATGTTCTCTCTTTGATGCTGATAATCATCCTCTGCTGTCAACGCAAGACTAGAAAAAAGCAGCAGTGAAAGTATGCGGATTATGTGCAACATAAACTTAGAGTAGTTCATTAAGTCCTTTCGTTCTCACGGATCACAGATAGATAAGGGATGAATTATCCGCCTTTTATCGAGTTGTCGATTTCCGCCTCTGCCTCTAGCCAGTCTTCGACACAATAGTCACCTTGAAAATCACGATTCAATGCTTTGAAGTAGGCTGCTTCTGCAATCATCTGCTCTCGAAATTTTGGTGAAACAATATCAGATTTATCAGTTTTACCTTTTGTGGACTTCGTTGCATTTTCAGATATGGATCGAGTAGAGCGAGATGCATTCGAATTTGTAGATTTCTCTGCCGCCATGTCATCCTCTTAGTATTTCATTGTTACTACTTAATATATAGGATGTGTGGCACCGCAATGAATTGATGCAGCTCAATTAACTTAAAGAGATTACATCATGAATAGTCAGCTATTGGCGTTATCAAAGTGTTACCGAACAGATGTTGGATAACTGCATTTGGCCGCAAGTGGACATTGGGCTAACAGGTTTTTTATTTTGGCTTATGTAACTCGCCAAGAACTACTTTTTTAGTTGCTCCAGTAACACTAGAAATGTTTCCTGGCTTTCCTTCTAGGGTTTGTTTGGCAAGCCATGCAAATGCCATCGCTTCTATCCATTTTTCAGAAACACCATGTGTGCTTGTGAGTTCAACAGGGATTTTCTGGAGTGCGTTTTGAAGTTGAGAAACTAAATAAGAGTTATAGCTTCCACCACCGCAAAGTAAAACACGGGAAATGTTCGCTGTCCAAGTCTTTATTGCATTCGTTATTGACTGAACAGTAAGCGCAACCAGTGTTGCTTGTACATCATTTTCTGGTACAAATTCCTCGTATTGATCAAGCATGTACTGTAGCCAAATTATATTAAACTTCTCACGACCAGTGGATTTTGGCGGGAGTTGTTTGAAATACATATCTTCAAGCATTAAATTCAACAAGCCTGAATTGATTTTCCCCGATTTTGCCCAAGCACCATTCTTGTCGAAATCTAAATCCTGATGTTTTTTGATCCAAGCGTCTAATAAAGTATTGGCAGGGCCCGTATCGAATCCAATTACATCCGATGTTTTATCTGCAGGCAAAAAGGTAATATTAGCAATACCACCTAAATTGATAATTGCTCGATATTCTTTATCATCTCTAAAAATCTTCTCATGATAAGCACAAGCTAAAGGTGCGCCTTGACCACCTACGTCAAGATCTGCCTGGCGAAAATTTCCAACTGTTGTAATGTGAGTTGTATTTGCGATTTGTTGAATGTTTCCAATTTGAATGGAAACAGGAGGTGTGCCATTTGGATCATGCCATATAGTTTGCCCATGACTGCCAATTGCACAAATTTGGTTTGCATGTAGAGATGCTTTCGTTAATAACTTTTCAACTATTTGTGATGACGCTTGCGCAAATTTTTTATCAAGTTCTGTGATTTCTTGCGGCCATGATTGTTTTGCAATTGCACGATTGATTTTATCTCTTAGTAGATTTTCTAGAGGCTGGCTAAAACTAGCGACGATATATGTATTCGACTTCGAAAAGTCCATAAGCACAGCATCAATGGCATCCACACTGGTGCCAGACATGAGTCCGATAAATAATTCGGACATAGTAAAAAAGTGGATTTAAAGATCGCGCATTACAAGCGCGTTTTGTGTGTAGGCATCTAGCTGTACTATTAGAGGCTGTATCGCTGCTTGAAAAGCTGGCATTTCGGACTCAGGTAAAGGTTTTGCGCTTGGTAGTTTCACCTTTAAAGGATTGCGATGTACACCATTTACACGAAATTCGTAATGTAAGTGTGGACCCGTTGCTAATCCAGTACGGCCTATATAACCGATTGTTTGCCCTTGTTTTACGCGACTACCAACACTAGTACCACGCGAGTATTTGGACATATGTGCATATAACGTTGTATAGGTGTTGCCATGGCGCAAGATAATTGTTTTGCCATAACCGCCCTTATTGCCACGATGAATTATTTTGCCATTGCCCGTGGCCTTGATGGCTGTCCCTGTCGGAGCAGCATAATCAACACCTTTATGTGCACGTATTTTATTTAAAATTGGATGCTTTCTTCTTAAATTAAAATATGAGCTGATACGTCCAAGCGCGACCGGGGTGCGCATGAAAGGTTTGCGCATACTTTTGCCATCAGGAGAGTAATATTCGGTATTTTTGTTGCTATCAGTATAGCGGTAAGCCCGATACGTATTACCGCTGTTGATAAACTCTGCAGCGATAATATTGCCATCACCGACTTTTTCACCATCTAAATAGAGTTCTTCATAAAGAACCGTAAAACTGTCGCCTTTGCGAATATCTAGTGCGAAGTCAATGTCCCATCCAAATACTCCTGCCAAGTGCATAATGAGCGCATCTGACATGCCAGCATTTTGTCCAGCAAGAAAAAGGGAGTTATTAATAGATCCGCTTGCAACTTGTGTAATCTTCTCTAATTCACGACTGGATTCTTCTACAATAAATGATTCATCATCTCTATATAGAACTAGGGATTTCGTTATACTTTTTTCAAGCTCAATTTTATGGATTCCATTTTCATCAAAACTAAAATGTAGTTTTTGACCGGGAAATATTTTTTTAAATTGCTTAGCTTTTTTGCCAAGATTTAGTATCCGAGTTAGTTCACTATGTATGTCAAGCTCACTAAAAATTGAGGAAAGTGTGTCACCTTTTTTTACGACAACTGTGATACGATTTTCTTCTTCTAAGGGCGCCTCTACTAATGCAGAATCTAGCTTCTCAAGAGCAATGGGCTGTTTTGTAGTCGCCAAAGGATAATCTGAGATATCAATAGATTGATTTTCAGTGGTATCTAAAACAGGCCTAAGTTCTAGAGAGACTTTTTTTAAATTAGATGAATCTGAATTAGGCGGCGTAGACTGAGTGGACTGTGTGAGCACTACACTGATAATAATTACACCAATGAATGAAATCGTGAGTGAAGAAATGAATGGGATATGATGTCTTGGGCTTTTGCCTGAAGACGACACATTCTTAAAGTCAGCCCCAATCAAAGAATTGTAATTCACGGAATTAGCTTTAATTTTTTGCATAAAATAACGTCCTTGTCCGCTTTGGTCAATGAATTTAACAAGACTCAATAAATATCAAAAGCCAGGACTGCCTGATCGGTCAGTCATTTTGGGTGATCGGCAACAATGATTGAAAATCCATATATAGAAGGCTTGGATGAGCTGATTCGGGGTGCTGATGAGGTCCTGCTACTCGACGAGCTAAAGTCTAAATTGGCTAAGAACCAGCCTTTGCGTGTGAAAGCAGGCTTTGATCCCACCGCTCCTGATCTGCATCTAGGCCATACGGTACTAATAAATAAATTGCGTCAGTTCCAGTTGGCGGGCCACTATATTATCTTTTTGATCGGTGATTTTACCGGAATGATCGGTGATCCTTCGGGTAAAAATGCTATGCGTCCGCCCTTATCAGAAGCCGAAGTCCGGGCCAATGCAACGACCTATAAAGAACAAATCTTTAAAATTCTAGATCCAAATAAAACTGAGATTGCTTTCAATTCTGCTTGGATGAGTAAAAAGAATGCCGCCGACATGGTTAAACTTGCATCTAAATATACGGTGGCGCGCATGTTAGAACGTGATGATTTTAATAAGCGTTATAAAGATGGAAAATCGATCGCCATTCATGAATTTTTATATCCATTAATCCAAGGCCAAGACTCAGTGGAGTTAAAAGCGGATGTCGAGCTTGGTGGAACGGATCAAAAATTTAATCTACTAATGGGCCGCGAATTACAAAAGGAAAGCGGGCAAGAACCGCAAGTCATCATGACCATGCCGTTATTGGTAGGATATACGCAAGGTGATGAAAAAATGTCTAAGTCGTCGAATAACTATATAGGTATTACAGAATCGCCTAATGAGATATTCGGTAAGATCATGAGCATTGATGATGAAAAGATGTGGCGTTACTTTGAATTGTTAAGTTTTCGTCCAGTTAATGAGATCAAAAAATTCAAAGATGAAGTACAGAATGGCGCTAATCCTAGAGATGTTAAATTTAAATTAGCAGCAGAACTTATTGAGCGGTTTCATGATCGAAAAGCCGCAGATGCTGCACAAGCCGATTTTATACAACGTTTCCAAAAAGGCGCCATTCCGGATGATATACCTGAAATAACTATTCCGGTTGACAAAGACGGGGATGGAGTTCCGATAGGCAGTTTACTTAAAGATGCAGAGCTTGTTAAAAGCACATCTGAAGCATTTAGAATGATTAAGCAAAATGCAGTAAAAGAAAATGGAGAACGAATAACTGATATTAGATACATTGTACAATCACCTCGTACAAGCGTCTTTCAAGTTGGTAAACGTAAGTTTGCTAGAGTAAAAGTTGTTTCTAGTGTGAGTGATGAGTAAGTAGTAAATTTCGTCGTTCACTAAATAGTATAGAATTTCTGTTATGACTCGTACTTTTTTGTCCGCGGGGGTGTCGGTTTCTTTAATTATAAATATTTGTGGCTTGCAATTTTAACTGTGCAAAATTTACTTCCAGCATCAGTAGCAAATTGCTCCGCGTCTAGACGAGTATTATTCAGTTGACGACAAAATCGAGCTTGCTAATACCCAATGGACTCAATTTGTAACTAGCTCCAATCATCGCTTGACCTGGGCTTGAAGCCCCTATAATGTGCATCCGCAAATTAAATGTACCATCATAAGTGGTTTTATTTATTTGCGGATTTTTTCGTTCTATGATTGACAAAAATAATCCTAAAAACATATACTTAAAAGTTGGCCTATGGATTTATGCCTAGGTTGTTTTTTAACAATATATAGATGACTTGTGTGGGCGCTTTGTAGGCGCCTTACTTTAGTAAGGGTGATAACCATTCAGATGAAGCAAAACTTCAAGTAACTTACGAAACTTGTTGGCTTGCATCAAAAAAATCGCGGAGTAATCCGCAACATTTTTTAACTGAAGAGTTTGATCCTGGCTCAGATTGAACGCTGGCGGCATGCTTAACACATGCAAGTCGAACGGTAACGGCAAGAACAATCCTTCGGGTGCGTTCTTGGACGACGAGTGGCGGACGGGTGAGTAATACATAGGAATCTGCCCAGTAGCGGGGGACAACTCGGGGAAACTCGAGCTAATACCGCATACGCCCTACGGGGGAAAGCAGGGGATCTTCGGACCTTGCACTATTGGATGAGCCTATGTCGGATTAGCTTGTTGGTGAGGTAACGGCTCACCAAGGCAACGATCTGTAGCTGGTCTGAGAGGACGATCAGCCACACTGGGACTGAGACACGGCCCAGACTCCTACGGGAGGCAGCAGTGGGGAATATTGGACAATGGGGGCAACCCTGATCCAGCA
>JBFGJY010000100.1:0-6208 GCA_041576975.1 Gammaproteobacteria bacterium
ACCAAAGGTTGTGGAAATTCTTACTTCGGATCTTCGTAAAATGATGAATCGAATTCGTTCACACGAACGACATATCATGCAGATTTGCATACATGATGCAAAAATGCCGCGTATCAAGTTTATTGAGGCATTTACAGATCATGAAACCGATACAAAATGGGTGGCTTCACATACCAAATCACGCACTAAATATTCAAATGCCTTAGCCGATTTAAAATCGGAAATCATAAAAAATCAAGAAAAATTAATTTTAATTGAAAATGAGACGGGTCTGACGATTCGTGAAATCAAAGACATTAACCGCCGCATGTCCATCGGTGAAGCGAAAGCGCGTCGTGCCAAGAAAGAAATGGTTGAAGCTAATTTGCGCTTGGTCATTTCAATCGCCAAGAAGTACACCAACCGCGGTTTACAGTTTTTAGACCTCATACAGGAAGGCAATATCGGTTTAATGAAAGCCGTAGATAAATTTGAGTACCGCCGTGGCTATAAATTTTCCACCTATGCAACATGGTGGATACGCCAAGCCATTACTCGCTCTATTGCCGACCAAGCGCGTACTATTCGCATACCCGTGCATATGATTGAGACTATAAATAAACTCAATCGAATTTCACGTCAGATGTTGCAAGAAATGGGACGTGAGCCTACCCCCGAAGAATTGGCCGAACGTATGGAGATGCCAGAAGACAAAGTACGCAAGGTCTTGAAGATTGCCAAAGAGCCGATATCCATGGAGACTCCAATTGGCGATGATGAGGATTCTCATCTTGGCGATTTTATTGAAGACGCAATGATTGAGTCACCAGACGATTCAGCTTCCTCTGTAGGCTTGGGTGAAGCTACCCGTGAAATACTTGCATCACTTACACCGCGTGAAGCGAAAGTCTTGCGCATGCGCTTTGGCATTGATATGAATACTGATCATACCTTAGAAGAAGTAGGCAAGCAGTTTGACGTAACTCGCGAGCGCATTCGCCAAATTGAAGCTAAGGCCTTACGCAAACTTCGCCACCCAAGTCGATCAGAGCAGTTAAGAAGCTTTCTCGAGATAGAATAAAAATTCTTGGCTTTCTAAAAATTTTTAAATCATGGGCCTGTAGCTCAGTTGGTTAGAGCAGAGGACTCATAATCCTTTGGTCGTAGGTTCGAGTCCTACCGGGCCCACCAATATAATCAAGAATTTAAGTAGATTTTCATTGGGATCAGCGGTAGATCCTTAATATTTGGGTACATCACTGGGTACACTTTTGACACATTTTTGAGTTCTGAATACATGTTCATTCCTGATTCGTAATCAGTAGATCGGGTGTTGGAATCAAAACCGTTGAACGCGAAAACCCGGGGCCCGTTTATTCTGCGTTGGTCCCTCATAATCAGTCTCACGTTGGCGGGAATAATCTATATGATTCACATGCCAGGCACATCCTATTCCGGCCCTTTCGAACCATTGGATGAAGACGAAATCGAGTTGCGCAATCAACTGAAAGAGCATGTAGAGGTCCTGGGCGGGCGCATAGGCGAACGGAACGTTTGGCATTATAGTGAACTAGAGGCAGCGGCCGATTATATCCGAGGCCGTTTTGAGAAGTACGGATACAATCCGGAGGTCCAAGTCTTCGAATCCGGTGGAAAAATGGTCAAGAACATCGCCGTTGAACTCCCCGGAAACGACATCCAAGAGGAGATCATCGTGGTCGGCGCCCACTATGATTCGATCCACGGAAGCCCTGGAGCGAATGACAACGGAACGGGCGTGGCTGCGATTCTTGAGTTACCCCGCCTTCTCAAAGATCAACAATTGAACAAGACAGTAAGATTCGTTGCTTTCGCAAACGAAGAACCGCCATTTTTCTACAGCAAAGAGATGGGCAGCCAGGTCTATGCCGCTCGTTCCCGTGAACGCGAAGAACGCATCGTCGCCATGCTCTCGCTTGAGACCATCGGTTATTACTCCGATAAGCCGGGTAGCCAGCACTACCCGTTGCCCTTCAATCTGTTCTACCCGGATACCGCCAACTTCATCGGATTCGTGGGCAACCTATCCTCGCGCAAGCTGGTGCGCCGTTCAGTTGAGGCATTCCGCCGAACCACCGCTTTTCCCTCTGAAGGAGTCGCCGCCCCTGGTTGGATTACCGGCATAGGCTGGTCGGATCATCTATCGTTTTGGCAGGCCGGCTATGATGCCATCATGGTCACGGACACAGCGCTTTTCCGCTACGCCCACTACCATTCCTCAACGGATACGCCGGACAAGATCGACTACACGCGCACCGCCAGGGTCGTAAAAGGGCTCAGTCACGTTGTCACGGCACTGGCTAACGAACGGTAGATACTGTTGCCGTTTTTTCCTAACCGTTGTAAAGAACGTAGGTTGGATTAGATACGCAACACGCCACGCTTTCCGCTTAGCGACTCCAACATCCTTGCGCTGAATCACGCCAAAACCCACCACAGTTTGTTTCTATCCTAAATCTAAAGCAAACATCTGCTTTCGCTGCTTTGGAGACTTTCTTCTCCGTTCTCTTAGATATGAAACTCCAGACCTAGCCCGACGTTTTTTTTAAAACACGATGTTATATCAACAAACTCAACTGACCAATGCCAGAATCAATGACACCCATGTCAGATTTTTTCAAGCAGACAATTCTAGTTGGACTTTCCATTGATTTGGTTATCTTGAGGCCACGCGAAGTTATATCAGCCGCTCTATTTGTCCGTCGACAGAATTGACAACACGCGCTTATCTATATGCGGATCCATACATCTCGAAAAGTACCGATGCGAATATCGATGCGACTTGCAATCGCCCCACACGTGAACCTGACGTGGTGATATTATTGGCTATATCCAATTAGCCAATTCATAACCGACTGAAATCTCGAATAAACGCATGGGCAACACACCAGTACACAGGCCCAGGAAAAGGTTTGGCCAGAACTTCTTTGTTGATTAAAACAGTTATTTATTTCCAGTAATTGTTACTAGGCATGTACATTCATATTCAAAAATCTTCCATGTATGGAGTGGAGGCATCAACAGATAGAACTTTTTCAAAAACAAATGATTTTGTTTTTTTAAATAACTAATCTATGAATGCTTATGTCCGAGAACAAACAAACAATTCAGACTTTTAAAATTATTTTTCTTGAAAAATTTTGAGGTGCCAAACGAGGTACCACACCAGTAACATTCATACGCTTTCAAACACAATCAAACTCTAGACCACACATAGTCATAAATAGTAAAATATTGTTTTATAACGTTTCGCGTTGTCTAGAAGAGTTTGAATTAGCAATTCTTCGGATTCGTAATCAGTGGGTCGAGTGTTCGAATCACCTCTCTGACACCAGACATGACAAATGCTAAGTAAACCTTCCTTTACTTATAAGTCCATTTGGGTAGCATTTTGGGTAGCAAATGGCTCCTAATTATTATCAAGAATTCGGTAATTTAAATAAAAAAAGAAATTTGCTAGAAAATTAACTTTCAATACTAACTAGAATACAGATCTTGAATCTGAGTTAAATAGAAAAAATAAACTACTAAATGCCCAAAATTAATACATACAACTATGTTTTCCCATTACTTACGGGTAGTCCACCAACAGAAGATAGAAAAGCAGCCATAGTTTCAACTGTAGTCGGGTCATCATTTTGTTTATATGAAAATTATTTTTTAACCGCTGCTCATGTGCTCAAGGAAATTTTAGAGTACGAGTGGTTTGGTGTTGGTTATATTAAAGATGGTACAAGTGATTGGACTTTCGCAAATATAGTTAATTATGAAAGTTTCGATGATCTTGATATTGCACTTATTGAAGTAGATATATCCAATATTAAGAATTTAGAAAAATTAAATTGGCACATGGAAACTTTGGATATGGGCATGGATATAATTGCTGTTGGCTACCCATATGCTCTAGAAACAAGATTAAATTTATTGAGCATTAGAGGATTTAAAGGGAATATTGTCAGCGCATCTAGAACAGCACTATTAACTTCTCATCCACGTGCATATGAACTTGATTTTCAGTGCCCAAGAGGATTATCAGGAGCTCCGCTGATGCGGAGTAAAGATTTTAGTGTTTGTAGGATGATAGTAGGAAATTCCAAATCTATGATGCTTGTATTTTCAGATAAAGAAGTAACGCGAGAGGGGAAAAGTGAAAAAATTGTTGAGCGTTATGAGTCTATGTCATTGGGCCTTGCAATTGAGGGAACAGAAATTCTAAAAATTAAATCAAATTTAATGAGTCATGATATTGGACATCTTGTTAGCGATTATTAATATCATTCGTGACATATAAAATTGCTTGATATTTACTATTCCCAACATTTTTTAGAATCCACTTATTTGGGACAAAACCAGAATATAAATAGTTATCATTAGAATCAAAGCCGGCTAATTTTTCGCCAATAAACAAATAAGACTCAACAAATCATTGTGCTGCAAACAAAATTAAAATTAGTGTTAGGGATTTATTCATCTGGTGATTTCAACATCCCACTTTTATAAAGATCGCGCCATGAGTCTGTATAAAATTGCTGCGCTTTCGCATTGCGGAAACAGACATCTACAGTATCAAATAAATTTAATAAAAAAATACTAACGTCACCATCTGGGGTTGATTCTAATTCTACTTCAAGTTGTGTTCTGCTTATTTCGGGTAGTGACTCGCCTGCGAGTTTACCCATGTTCCAAAGCGCACTGAAACGTTCACGTATATTATCCGAATTAGCCGCTTCTCTAAGCCCTTCACTAACAATGGACATTGTAATGGCTAATTTTGCTCCGTTAGCCATCTCACTTAGTTTTTGAGAATGTGCGGGTTTGCTATCGGCAGTTAACTCTGCTGCGAAATCATATGCTGCTGCACACATAGCCCATGCTTCTGCTTGCCTGTTAGGATCTTTAATTTCAAGAAAAGATTTGCTCCCATCTACATATGGTTCACCAAAACAAGGTGCTACAAATAAAATTAAAATGAGTGGTGTGAGTTTTTTCATTTTTTGATAATGCAGTTTCCATAATACTGCGATGGGACAACTTCTCCGTATATTGTCGTATTTCGACTATGAGCTGACGCACCATTTACATCAATTGTGGTTGTCATTACATTTCCAGCACTTGTAATTTCTATATAAGATACTGATCCACTTTCATTCTGTATCAGATGTACCTCTTCAGTTCCTATATTACCTAACATATATGCTTTCTTATTTTCTCTATCATCAATAAACGTAAGAATGAAGTCTTCTTTTACTTTGTGAATACCATCAAGATCACTATAAACAGGGTAATCACAAATGAATGTTATGGGTGCTGATATAACAACACACGGTATTGCAAACGAAATTAAAATGATTGTTAGGAGTTTTTTCATATTGCCGTCATTGGTCATTAATAGTTTCGGCAGCAGAATTCATAACATGCTCTATTGCTAAATGTGCCCCATGGCTGACTTCAATATTTTCAAGTGCAGGATCTATAACGTCATGCTTAATTTCTTCCAAAGAAAGACCATTAGCATGACCATAAATAATATCTTTAAGTAATTCTTCCTGCGCCTTAACTACTCTACGTATATCATTCTCGTTTGTGTCTCCACCACTCTCATCAATATGCTCACTTGCTGTATTAGAGATTGAAGCAAGCGTTTTTGTATTGAGCCTGATATTAACCTTGCATTGGTTAGCAGCTGCTTTTGTTGCTTTATCTTTTAACCACTTAAACATTAGTTTTCACCTCCAACATTTCTACTAATATGGCGCTGCAAAAAGAATTAAAATTAGTAGTAGGAGTTTATTCATCGCTTTCCTTACTTTTTTTTCTAAACCATACCCAAGTAGCAGCTATGATAATGAGCAGTAAAATAAATATTAAAATCTCACCAATACCAATACTCATCATTACTCCACATTATTTTTCTTATAAGCCCAACAAAGAATCAGGCACTTATTTAATTTACAAAATATGGGTTATAAATATTAAACATATTGACCTTACTCAATAGTTTCCCTGTTTCTAATATTAAACTTCACCTAAATCGAGGGGAGAGAATCATGATTACAGCTAATCTAGATTTTGAAGTTAAGAATATTGGTACAGAAAAGGATGTAGAGGTAAATCTAGATTTTAGGGCAGGCATCCCAGAAGAAGCCAGTTCTGAATTGGAAGATTATATTTACTACGAAGCATTATTATC
>JBFGJY010000101.1:0-6152 GCA_041576975.1 Gammaproteobacteria bacterium
GAATCGCAAAAGAAGAAATAATTACAGATGTTATTAATTCGTTAAATGATTGGCAAGCATTGGGGATTTTGGGAAATGATGTCACTCCATTAGCTGAAGAAGTGGAAGATGTACTTGCTTATATGAAGGAAATAAATTTAAGTCTAGAGGATAAAAAAGAACTTCAACATATAAAGTCATTAAAGTTGTTGGATACAGGATTCAAAGTATTAACATCGAACACTGAAATTAATAATATATTGCTACCTGTAATTTCACATTTCCCTACAACAAATAATAATATCACGCATATAATTAAAATAATCGAGAAAAATAATAGCTTCGTTATTTTAGATGGAAATAAGCTTATTGGGCGATGCGATACAATTGATGAGGTTGTCCCTATTGTAAATGGTCATTTACTGGTAACAAGTTTTTTAGAAGTAGATTGTCTTTCCGTATTTCACGCAGGCGTTATTTATGACAATAATGGCGTAGTATTATTAAGTGCAGGAAGTGGAAGTGGAAAATCGACTTTAACGGCTGCATTGATGTGTTCTGGCAAACAGTTGTTTACAGATGAATTAGCAGTATTAACTCATGATAAAAAAATTCGGCCTGCTCCGGGCTGTATAGGATTAAAAAAAGGATCCTGGGATGTAATAGAAAAGTTCTACCCATCAATTTTTGAATTAATTACTCATCAGCGCCAAGATGATAAAGTAGTTAAGTTTTTACCACCATCTTCTTTACCAACTACTGCACAACTAAAAAATGGGGAGCCTGTAAAAGCGGTAGTATTTCCAAATTATTCACCAGACCATGATACTACACTTATCCCAATTTCTACTGCTGATGCATTAGTAAAGTTAACGGATGCGGGCTATCACGCAAATCAATCTTTGAGTCATGAATGCGTGGCTAATTTGGTTGCATGGATGAAAGAAACCCCTGCTTACGAATTATCTGTTAATGATCTAAAAGAAGCGGTAAATCTTGTAGCAACATTGCTGTGAGTCAAATGTATTTCAATGCGTATCGCTTTATTACAGGCGTAGTATCTCCGTTTATTTCAAGAGATAAAATTTTACCTCAACTGACCCAACAAGCATCATTAGATTGGGAAGCTGTTGCAAGTATTGCTGGGGATCATTTAATTGTACAGGCTTTATACCCTGCAATACTTGAGAAGGGAGTAGTAGATTTAATACCAGATGATTTTTTGGCTTATATAAAAGATTTGCATGAACTCAATTGTAAACGCAATGAGATGCTGAGGAAGCAGTTAATTAATGCACTTCTAGTAATTAATAATTTGAATATAAAACCACTTTTAATGAAAGGTTCCGCACATTTATTTTTGAATACTTTTGCAAATGTAGGTGATCGTCTGTTGACAGATCTAGATATTTTAGTCCCCTCTGACGCAATTAAGCACGTTAGCAATGAATTAATTGCAACTGGTTACGAATTTTCAGAGGACCATATGGAGTTTATAGAGACTCATCATCATTATCCGCCTTTAATTAAAAGTGGTGAATGTGCAACGATCGAGTTGCATCGTGATTTAATGTTTCGTGAACAACAACATGTATTTCCGACTGAACATGCATGGAAAAAGACCGTTGATATTACACTACCAAATAACGCACAAGCTAAAGTTCTTGTTCCAACCTATAGGGTATTTCATAGCTTTTTACATAGCTGCATTGTAGATAAACTTCATCAAAGAGGTTATGCCGAGATTCGACAGTTACATGAATTAGCTAGAGCACAGTCTATGTATTCATCCGACATAGATTGGGAGGAGATGTTGGCCTACGCGCATGACCATGGTGTGGGTAGACAGCTTCATGCTAATTTATATATAGCTAGTAAATTCATGAATATTCCCGGTTTAAAAGAAACCGTTAATAAGCATATCTCGAGGTCCGTTTTTCAGTATCTTAGAGTCTGCTCAAAGCTTAAATATAATTGGTTCGATATTTTAGATATAAAATTAACCAGACGTATAAATCGCTTCCAATCTAAATTTAATAATCTAACACGCGCCCATGCTTAGATAACTGATGTAAATAAGCTTAAAAGCTACTCTAGTTCTTTAATTTAGCCGATAAAGTTACCAGGTTATTTTTAGGATATATGGGTTGAAAGTTCTCATTAAGTTCTCTATTATGAGAACCTATTGAGAACATTTATGCTGACTGAACGAGAACAAGCCACGCTGCAATTCATTGCGGACTATATCCTTAAATACCGCAAGGCCCCTTTGTTGATAGAAATTGCTGAAGGCCTAGGCATTCAGTCTAAAGGGGTTGTACACCGGTATTTATCAGCGTTGGAGGAACAAGGCTATATTCGGCGGCATCAGAAGCATCGCGGCATTCAGCTGGTGGATCATCCTGATTACGACGAATTGCCTCTATTAGGCCGTATCGCTGCGGGCAAGCCCATTGAAGCTATTGAAGACCGTGAGCTTATTAGCTTTGCGCATTTGCTGGGTGGCCCTAACCGCTATGTACTGCAAGTCAAAGGCCTTTCTATGATTGATGAAGGCATTCGTAGTGGTGATCTTGTTGTTATTGAGCAGTCTAGTACTGCGCGCAATAACCAAATTGTAGTGGCACTGATCGATAACCATGAAGCGACCTTAAAAAGAATTAAATTTCCGAGCAGGGATGTGATTCGCTTAATTCCTGCTAATAAAAATATGCAACCCAAAGATTATTCGGCTGACCGTGTAGCGATACAAGGTGTATTGGTTGGTCAAGTGAGAATGTATTCGTGAGAGATGAAACGTTGGAGTCGCGCCATTGTATTAATCGATATGGATGCGTTCTTTGCCAGCATCGAACAGCATGATCATCCAGAATTACGCGGTAGGCCCATTGGCATTACCAATGGTTTAACTGGCACTTGTTTTATTACGTGTTCTTATGAGGCAAGACAATATGGAATCAAGACAGGCACACGAATAAAACAAGCTTTACAGTTATGTCCTGATGTCATTCAAATTCCGGCAAGACCTTATCGTTATGCAGAAGTTTCTACTAACATTATGTCTGCATTACAAAATATTACGCCTGATGTAGAAGTATTTTCTGTTGATGAGGCGTTTCTTGATATTACACACTGCCAAGGCATCTATGGTGATCCCGCAAAAATTGGAAAGTTAGTAAAAGATACCATTTATGAAGCAGGAGGAGTTACCTGCAGTGTTGGGATCAGTGGTGATAAAACCACAGCTAAACATGCCGCAAAGCGCGATAAACCCGATGGCTTAGTCGTGGTCCCTCCGTCGGAATCTCAAGAGTATTTAAAAAATGTTCCAGTCACAGAACTATGTGGTATCGCGAATGGCATTGGAAGATATTTAGGAGATCGCGGTGTGCATGTCTGTGGTGATATGAAGAAATTACCGATTAGCGAACTGGCCAGGCGCTTTGGCAATCCCGGTCGGCGTATTTGGTACATGGCCCAGGGCTTAGACCCTGAGCCCTTACAACAAACCGTTCCTGCACCTAAATCTATTGGGCATGGCAAAGTGATGCCACCCAATACTAAAGAACCAGCTGCATTAAAGACCTATTTACACCATATGGCTGAGAAAGTAGCTGCGCGCTTGCGCAAACATGAGTTTGAAGCCCAACATTTTTTTATAGGTTTTTTGACGGAACAAGGCTGGCTGGCCAGAAAATTTAAAACAGAAGAACCTACGAATGATAGTTACCAAATTAAAGCACTAGCAAGTGATTTGCTGAATCACTATTGGCACGGTCAAGGATGCTTTCAAGTACAAATCACCGCACTGGATCCAAAAGATCGAGGCCATCAACTTTCATTGTTTAGTAAGAGAGATATAAAACGTGAGCAGATCAATCTGGCAATGGATCAAATCAATGAACGCTATGGTGAATTTACTCTGGCGCCGGCGAATTTATTGCACCGCTCGGATATGCCGAATGTGATTGCGCCTGCATGGAAGCCTGATGGGCATCGCAAGACGGTATGAGTAGTGGCGTTTTATATTCTTTTGAAAATAGTGATCGGCGTGTGTATTTTCATAATCCTATTGCAACGCTTCCGATTATTAGCAAATCAAATAATTTAATTCTCATGCCATGGGGAAGACGTAAGCAACAACAAGGTATTCTTCCATTAGGAGGTTGGGCTCGATTGGAAGCTATATATAAAGGGCAGTGGGATCGATGGCAACCACGGCCGGTTAAAATTCTAATTAAATCCTTCATGGAAAAGTCTCATGATGGATCCAATCATTGGTTTGATCTAATTAAGGGACAATGTTTGCAAGGACTTGTTGCTCACTACAAACATGAACGGCGTGTTTATATAGTTACGATAGAACCTGAACAAGAAAACGCGTGGTATTATCGCTGGCCAAGAATAATTAATCAGGGCTACAAGGAATGTGTGGAAGGTTTTCACTAGAGCAGTACCCAAAAGTTATAACTGAATATTTAAATCTACCGACTTATCCCAAATTTAGTCCTAAATACAATATCGCACCTTACGCAAATATCCTTACTGTATTTAATTCTAATAGTTGTTATGAGTGGTGTGAGATGAACTGGGGTATCATCCCGCCATGGGCAAAAGAGGGGCAATTTAAACGCCCTCTTATTAACGCTAGAAGTGAGACTATATGGGAGAAGCCATCATTTAAAAAATTAGCAAAGACTAATCGGTGTATTATCCTTGCAAATGGATTTTATGAATGGAATCGAAGTGAAAATCCAAAACAACCTTATCGAATCACTATTAAAAACTGCCAAGACATGGCGATGGCAGGAATCTATCAAGTCAGCAAAGACGGCGAATTGCAATGCTGCATCATAACTATGCACGCTAATAATAAAATGGCAAAAATACATCATCATCGTATGCCTATATCGACCGGCAAAATTAATTTGAAACGATGGATAGACTCAGATGATCAAGATGAGATAGCTTCAATTATGAGTTCATCTACTGATGTTGAGTTAGAGCTAAATAAAATTAGTTCCTATGTAAATAGTACAAAGAATCAGGGGAAGGAATGTATTGAAGTAATTTAGTGTAATTGAATGTGTAAAATTCAGTCAATTGCAAATGGTTGAAAATGTCTGATAAATGGCAATAAACTTACCTAAAATCTGTGACTTATCTGCCGTTAATCTCTAATGAGTGACCATTTGGTGAATTGGACACAGATATTTAATTTCACATTCATACAATAGGTTACAGCTGTTGTGCCAGGACAGTCGAGTTATAGGAGATGACTTTTCAATGAAAAGGAGCGTTCATGATTTCAATCAAAAGTGTTCAGCGGCTTTACCAGTCATCTCAACTGGGAAAGTTCCATGAAGTAAATAGACTGCGTTCTTCAAACACAAATCCAAATAATTCAAATAATGCTACTCAAGAGCAGCATTTGAGCCGTGAGCAAGTTTTAGAAATCTATGACTTGATTGCACAACTGAATGCACAATAAAGAAGAGTTGATATAGTTTGGATAAATATATTTGGGAGCCCGCGTAAATTTAAACATTAATGGGGAAGTAAAATGGATGTAACACAGACAATATTCATATTTGATGTATTTGCACTACTTGGTATCATGATTTCAAGTGCTGTGTACTTGTATCATCATAAATCACACTAAGAATTGCACATACACAACATAATTTAGAGTCCAACTCCAAGCGTTTTACACGCTTATAATAAAAAGCCCCCATCATAGGGGGCTTTTCTTTTGTTATTCAAATAAAATTAGTGATCAAGTCTTAGTTATCTTTTCCAAAATTGAATGCTGAACATCTTAATGCACCTACTAGAGCCTCGTGAAACTCCTGTGTTTTTGTATCACCGATTTCGTTACGCACGCAATCAATTAATTTTTCGGTAAATTTTATACCATCACTGGCAATGCGCTCACCTTTAACGGATAGCTTTAAGTTAACAACTCTTCGATCTTGCTTGCTGTGTTCACGACTAACAAGCCCTTTGGCTTCTAGTAACTCAAGTTGTCTGCTTATAGTGCCAGAATCAGTAAAAGTTGCTGCAGAAACTTTTGCGGGAGTTGTAGCGAGCTCGAGATAAATAGACTTAAGAATGCGCCATTGTTGATAATTAACTTGATGCTTTTTTAAATAATCTGTAGTTTTTTTTCGAGC
>JBFGJY010000102.1:0-6142 GCA_041576975.1 Gammaproteobacteria bacterium
ACACCATTTAATGAGCTTTCAATTTCATCTTCAACAAGTCCTGGGCCATCTGGATGTTCGTCCCCATGAATAAGACGCACAAGTTGTGCCTGAGCAGTTTCAGTGCCATCTGCATTCACATGAAAATCAATATTTTCACCCTGCTTTACAGATATTTTATTTGTATAACCAAAAATTTTGATCTCTGCCATTTTCTTATTCCAACATTTTTATTGTTTTAAACAGCTTCAAGATTCCATCAAGTCATGAATTCGTTTTAAAAATACACCGTGATAAGCGTCTTCTATCATTTTATATTCTCTATTTTCAACAAAACGAGGAGGCACGCCTCTTTCGCCAGAGAGTGCAATAATTTTGAACGTATTAGATTGCTCATCACGCATAATTGCATATTTATCTTTTTGAGGTGCACATCGAAAAAAGTGTAACAATCTTTCGAGAGCCTCCCTATGTTGCCCAAGTGGTTTGTTTTTATATTCTTCGATGACTTCATCGCAGACTAAGGTCTTTAGATATTCAATCTGCATCTTGTCATAATATTGACGATAAACAATGTCTTTATCATCTATTTCTATTTCATCTTCGGGCAACATAATTTATTTTTTCTTATAATTAGTTTTTTTATGATTCCAACAAATCATACACGCGTCTTAAAAAGACTCCGTGATAGGCATCTTCCATGGTTTCGTATTCTTTATCCTCGACTAATCGCGGTGACATGCCCCTGATACCAGAAAACGCAACAATTTTATAAGCTTTAGACTGTTCATCACGTTTAATTGCATACTTATCTATTTGAGGAACGCGACGAAAGTAGAGCAAAAGTCTTTCCAGTGCCTCACTATGTTGACCAAGAGGTTTATTTTTATGTTCTTCAATGACTTCATCACATACTAATGTCTTTAGATAATCTCTTTGCATCTTGTCAAAGCGCCGGTGATAAAGGAAATCTTTGTCGTCAGTTTCGGTAGCTTCTTCAGGTAAAGCCTCGCCACCTTTTTCAGTACGGCTAGATCTCCATTCCCCCTTCTTTTTATCTCGCCACGCACGGAACTGTTTTTTCATACCAAATAGGCCATTATTTAAAAAAAGAACTACGAACAACATCAATATACCTATCATGATGTGTCTTATTGGTCCCAAGGTGATTAAAACTTTATCCAGAAACACAACAATGAGTGTCCCAGCAACTGCGCCTTCAGCTCTTCCTATCCCTCCAATCGTAAGCATTGCCAGGCCCAAAAGTACGGTATCAAAACTAAAAATTGAAAAAGCCACACCTCTATACTGAGCTGTATAAAATCCACCAATAAATCCAAGTGCCACCGAGGAAATAAGAAAAACAGTTATTCTAGCCTTTTTATAGTGAACACCTGTTGCTTCTGCGAATGCCTCTCTTTTTTCCGGCGCCATTTTCAATATCCTGCCAAGCCGTTTCCCATCAACAAATCTGAACAGGAAAAGTGAAGCAATCAACAACGCGAATGCCCCATAGTACGAGACGATTGACTGTGTCAATGGAGACCAATCAGAATTAATGTATGTTGAAGCCCCATATAATCCTCCGGATGCTGAACCAAATTCCTTAGACGTTACAACATACACTCTACAAAGCTCATTTAATCCCAAGGTTAGCAATGCATAATAAAATCCATCCAAACGCATGGCAGGTAATGCAAGTATTCCTCCAAAAATAAATCCAACTACCATTCCGATAAGAGGCAACGTCCACCAAGGAAATCCTAAATTTATCGACAACCATGAAGTACAAAAGGCAGCAGACCCAACAACAGCATAAGATGCAAGTGAGAAAATACTGGCTGTTCCAATTATTAACGTCCAACAAACGTTTATTGCAGCAAAAATTCCGAAAATAGCACCCGCAGTTAAAAGTGTATTTTGTAGACTCGAAGGTAGATAAAAAGGAGCAATAGCTAAAACTAACAAAGTAATGGTCCAATAGATTGGCCTTTTATCTACAATAAGTTTTTGAGCTTTCAGCGTTTTTCTATTGTATTGGCCTCGAATCAGTAACATTGTCCTTCTTGTTGGCCACCATCGAATTCTCCTCCAAAGACGGTTCCCATGATTGGCCCATTTGTGTATATATTTAAATCTTCCAACTTTATACAGAGGAACTTTATATGCAGTGTTTTCATCCCAAACAGATCTTGGATCCTTTACTCGAATCGTCGGAACTTCATAGTTGCCACCCTTTGCTCCCCAAATTGCCAACGGGTTCTTCCAAGTAAATTGTTTGCCACTATTATTATTTGTACTCATTGTTCTCGCGCCTTATCTAGAATGCCCGCAATACCTCTTGGTCTTATAATTAAAATCGTTATGATCACCAGAAACTGGGTGATCAAAACATATTGTCCACCTAACAACCTTGAGGTAAGTGCTTCAGTAAACCCAAGTATAATTGCTGCAATCACCGCACCTTGAACGCTACCAAGTCCACCACACAGTGCAATGCTGACTCCCTTAATTAAAGGCGTAATGCCACTGAAAGGCGCGATATAATAAGTTTGCGAGAGAAGTACCGACGAAAGACCAGCCATGGCACCGGTTATTGCCATCACGTAAAAACCAGTTCTTCGTATACCAATACCAACAATGGAGGCAGCATGGGGATTCATCATCATGGCTCTAATTTCCAAGCCACGCCTGCTAGATTTCATCCAACGTACCACAAGAATTAACATTATTATCGAACAAACCACGATACCAATTTTATCGGACGTTAAAACGGTTCCACCAATTGAGATTTTCCAATATCCAAATATCTCAGGAAGTGCTTTGTTTTTGGGGCCAAACCACCACAGCAAGGCTTGCGACCCCATTAAGCTAATCGCAAGCGTTCCAATCATGCCTCTTACTGTAAAATTTGGCTTGTCGTGAAGTGGAATAAATACTAATGAGCAAATAATGATGCCACCAAGTGCACCAGTTAAAACACCGGCAATAAGTACTGCCACTGGATGATCAGAAAGCATCCTTGCCACAAGGTAGGCACCATATCCTGCAAATGAAAAAATGAAACCATAACCTAAGTTAAGTAATCCTAGACTCGACCATGTGATTGAGACAGCAACTGCAACCAAACCATAGATACAGGCAACAACGACCGCATTAATTAATATAAATCCTATATCCAAAGCAAAACCATCCTCATTACTTTAGGTGCATTGACAAAGCTGAAGAGGCCTCGCCTTTTAACTTTCCTGCATGCATCCCAATCACACGATCTACTTTACCCTCAAGTAATGCAACATTTTGTTCGGCAATAATCATTGCCGAACCACTCAACTCAATTTTCAATAGCGCTTCCATCACTCCAATACCAATTTTGGGTGCAAGTCCTAAGGATGGCTCATCAGCAAGATACAGTTTTGCATCGGTCATCAATCCTCTTCCAATTGAAACCATCCTACGTTCACCGCCCGACAGTCGCGCAACCGGTGTTTTCAATAAATTTTTTAATGGTTCAAATAATTCTAATACCTGTTCTTTTTTTTGTTTTCGCATTTTCCATGCTTGCTTAGTAAAGGCCCCGCTATCAAGATGTTCTTCAACCGTTAATCCATGAAAAATTTCATCTCCTTGCGGCATTATTGCAAGACCTTGTCTTACAATTAGGTGAGTATAACGACCGGGGCCTTGACTGCGGGTTCGCCCAATTTGGCGACCATTAAATAGTATCGAACCTCGTTGCCATCCGGTTAAACCCGCTATTGCATAAAAAAATGTAGTCTTCCCGTGTCCATTTAAACCGACCAAACCGACACACTCACCAGAATTAATAATAAAATCTAAATCATGAATAACTCGTAATGGCCCATAACCGGCAGATAATCCCTTTACATTTAAAATTTCACTCATGTATTACTTTTTTATACTACGTAACAGTTTCAAAGTATGCAGCTCGAACTTCAGGGCTATTTACAATTTCGTTAAGATGCCCTCTTGCAATTATTTCTCCGGCATCCATCACTATTACTCTATCCGCAATCGTGTCTAATAACTCAATTCTATGTTCAACTATCATTACCGCAATATTCATTTCTTTAGAAAGCATTCGAAGAATTTCATCGATCTCATCAATTTCGGAATTTATTAACCCAGCAGCAGGCTCGTCCATCAAAAGAAGCTCTGGTTTTTTCATAAGAAGATTTGCAAGTAACAATTTTCGTCTATCGAATGTGTCAAGTTGGGAATTTAAAACGCTTTCGTCCACAACAAAATTAACAAGATCAGCTGCATATTCAGCATCAAATCGAGTGAGATACGGCTTATAAGCTTGCCTGGCGGCTTTAAATGTTTGTCCTACAGTAAGTTCCTCAGGTATGAGAGGGGTTTGATAGGTCCTACCAATTCCGATTCTGGCTCTTTTAAATAAATGCAAATGATTGATATTTTGATTTTTATAAAAAACATTCCCGGTTTTTGGCGTGTACCGGCCGGAAAGGATTTCGAGTAGACTTGTTTTACCAGCACCGTTGGGGCCAATTATCCCTAAAACTTCGCCCGGTTTTATATCGACATCAATGTCTCTTAAAATTTCCCTGCCACCCAAATCGAGTGATAAGTTTTCACAGAAGAACAAAGGAGCAGAAGTATGATCATCCATGACTTCTGCCTCTATGTTTTTAGATTAACCCCACCAAGGTGCAGGTTGTAATTTAGATTCAGCTATTGCATCTGGCCAGATGATCTTGTGTTGCACGTCTTGAACTTGCACATACAGTTGACTCATGCCAGTTTCGTGTGAATCTGATTGGTTGCCAAATCCATTGTCTGGGTAGTGAAGTGCTTCTTGATATTCATTATTCATGTCCATCATTCCACACACACCTCTATCCGGATTCGCTCTTATCCAATCACAATTTTTCTTGAAATCTTCCGGTGTTGTATCCAGCGCCTTAGTGGCATTCCATGATTTTTCAAGGTACTTAACAATGTCGTACCCATTGCCAGTATAAACAAGCCCCATGGTATTTCTTTCATAATCACCGAACTCAGGAAATCGTTTTAAGTATTTTTTCCTGAAATCTTGGCCAATTTTATCCCCATAAATACCTAGCACTGTGCTCCAGCAAAATCCTTCTGTAGCGCGCCCACCCAGTTCTAGAAATTCTGGTTGTGAGGGGCCGTACTGAAGATACACGATTGAATCTTTTACGGGGTCAGCTACAAATTGCTTACAAAATGCAGCATATTCAGAAGCAACCCAGTGATCAATCATAATTGCGCCTGCATCAACTTCTTTTAGCCTTTGCATTACAGGTGCCCAATCGTTTACCGGATATTGAATATCTGTCACTTCAGCTAATTCATAATCGTATTTTGGAATAGCCTCTCTAGCTGCTCTGAGTATGGTTTGGTTGTAACCAACTTGTTCAGCAACAATGTGAATTTTCCTGTTCTTTGGTTTCCATCCTTGTTCTTTTTCCATATGTGTAAGCCACAGTGGATAGGTCCATCCATAATTAACTTCGGATGGATCTGTTTGCAGCACATGACTATATTTTTCAGGTTCTGCCTTGAATGCTTCGGTAGCATTTCGCTGGGTGTTACCTTGCAAGTAAGGACACTTATATTTAGCTGATTCATCCATGGCAGGAATGGGCGCAAATAGAAATGCATTGGATATCGCATGTACTTTTTTATCAATGCAGGCTGCAATCGTTTGTCTACAACTTTCAGGATTAAGTTTGTCTACATCCGGTACAAAAAGTTCTAGCTCTCTACCCAAAATACCACCGGCAGCATTAATTTCTTCCTGGGCCATGATAGATCCATTGAGATGATCTTGGTCATCTGCAACACCATAAGGCGTGGATAACGAAGAAGGTATGCCTAAAAGAATTTTATCTGAGGCATTCACTCGCCTAACCCATGGCGCTGGGAATGCAGAGACCGCAGCACCAGCAGCTACACCTTTTAAAATCTTACGTCTTGACTCTTGTTTTTTATTCAGACCATCTTCTTTTTTATTAACATCTTTTTCTTTTTTCGTCATAACTAAATCCTCCAAGCAAATGTGATATCACATGAATTATTATTTTATGATGTTAAGGATCATGAGCGTGATTAGCGGTCATTAATTTGAAATCGTGGCTTAAACAATTGGTAGGCG
>JBFGJY010000103.1:0-6046 GCA_041576975.1 Gammaproteobacteria bacterium
CACACATGCTTTATGAGTAATGAAGTGATTGGTGGTGATCGTGATATCTCTAGCATTAAATTTGGCTATGACAAGCTTGCCGATCACGGTATTAAACTAGTTCAAGATAAAGCCACAGCAGTTGATGCAGCAGCGCACAAAGTTACAACTGCAGGTGGTACAACCCTTGAGTATGATCGTTTAGTGATGTCTCCCGGCATTGGATTAAAGTGGGGTGCGATAGAGGGGTATGATAAGGCTGCTGCTGAAATCATGCCACATGCATGGATTGCTGGCGCTCAAACTACCCTGTTACGAAAACAATTAGAAGAAATGGACGATGGTGGTCTAGTGATTTTAGCGCCACCAGGAAATCCATTTCGTTGTCCCCCAGGGCCTTACGAACGTGCTGCCCAAATTGCACACTACCTCAAACACCATAAACCAAAATCAAAGATTTTAATTCTTGATGCCAAAGACAAATTCTCCAAGCAAGGTTTATTTATGCAAGGCTACAAAGATGTTTATGGCGACATGATTGAATGGGTTGCCGGTGCAGACACTGGCGGTGGAGTTAAAAATGTAAGTACTAAAGACATGACCGTGAGTACAGACTTCGATGATCATAAAGCTGCGGTTGTGAATATCATTCCAGCACAAAAAGCAGCTCAAATAGCACATGATGCGGGTCTAACTGACGACTCAGGTTGGTGCCCAGTTGATCTAGGAACATTTGAATCGAAGAAGCACAAAGACGTTCACGTTATCGGTGATGCGAGTATTGCTACCGGTATGCCGAAGTCTGGTTATGCAGCCAGTACCCAAGCCAAAGTATGTGCGAGTGCAGTGATCAATATGTTAAATGGCAAAGAACCTCCCGTTACTTCTTACGCCAATGCTTGTTATAGCCTCATTGCCCCTGATTACGGAATTTCAGTAGTAGCAGTGTATAAACTAGCTAGCGATCGATCTACAATCGAGGATATTGGTGGCGGGCTAACGCCTATGGATGCATCTGCCGAAGCACGCAAGCGTGAGGTGCAGTATGCCTATAGTTGGTTTAATAATATGACTGCAGAAATGTTTGGATAAAACTTTCGAAGCATTTATGAAAGAGTAAACCAATTTACTATTTGCATTACAAAAAAGGGGCTTTGCAGGCCCCTTTTTTTGTTCAGTAGATGATGATAATGATTACAGCGGTTGTTTAATAGTAAATGCCCCACGGATCTCCCCTACTTTATACCCTGTTGCGCGATCACTAGGATATAGCGATGTAAGTTTTTGTTTTACAGGAGGTGCTATCGTCTCACCATGACACATTAAACACACCTCTGCAGTTGGAATAGCTTTCATATAGCGAAACCATTTTCCCTGTTCGTCTTCAAAAATTTCATATGCTTCCAGGTTTTTAATATCGGCTCCTGATGTTCTTTGTTGTTCAAATAAAAGAAGGGTCTTTTTTTCCCAATCATCTGGCGAATTCGAGGGATTTCGAATTTTAAGTGAGGTACGACTAACCTGCCATCCAAAATCTTTTGATATTTCTGTAGAAATGTTTATAGCCTCCGTTTTACAGACACTAATGGCTTCAACTGGGCCACCAGATTGTAGAGCCCCTTTAAGTTTGCTTTTTAAGCTGTTCGCGAGTTGCTGAGTAGCATCACGACTGCTGTTGATCTGTTGTTCAAGATTGGGTGTGCATGCAGTGATGTACACTAAAAGTGCACAAAATATTATCAGTAGCTTATTCAAATGAATAAGCAGATATCTGATTTTTGTGCGGCTGGTAAAAATGATGCAGCGCCTACCCAATCGGAAATCTCATCGATAAATTCATCTTTGTTGTATCCAAATAGGTCCACGGTCATCTGACAGGCAATGAGCTTGACATCAGCTTCTACACTCAAGTCACGTAATTCCTGAACACTTGCAACACCTTTATTTTTGAGTGTCTGCTTCATCATTGAAGTAGCAAATTTCTCAAATCCAGGTATGTTGCTACTTAATGCATTAGGAATATTCCATTCCACGTTTTTAAACCAATCAGGTCCAAATGGCATTTTCATCGGCATCGCAGGATTGCCTAAAGGTGAAATTTCTAAGTCGAGATCTTTTTTCAATAAATTTAAACCATAAAAAGTGAAAAAAACGGAGACCTCCCATCCAAGTGCAGCGGCCGTGGAGGCAAGAATAAACGGTGGATAGGCCATATCCATCGTGCCCTTTGTGGCAATCAGAGATAATTGCGCTATTTTGGATTCTTCACGTTCACGTAATTTCTGTTCCAATCTTTCATCAAACCAACGATTTAGAGCATCCATATCATATTTATCAGACGCAATCGATTCTGGTGCACTTTGCATAGAAACCTCCAAAAAAAAAAGACGGTATTCGCGAAAAATGATCTTGGTTTATAATGCCTATGGCCAACCAATTAACTTTAACAAATAAGTATTAGTTTTAGCTTTATCCATTCTAGATAGATAAGCCTGCGCTGCATTGCAATTCATGGATTGTGTAATAGATTATTATTTATATATAACAATTAGTTATAAGTTATTTATGATGTAATTTATTACGATATGTCTTGGTGATAAAGTTGCGTAATTAGTATCTCAATATTTCATTTATGCATTCATGTCCTGAATTTGTATAGTTACACACGGTTTAAATACATAATAACGCAAATCCTTAGAATTTTATTGAGCATTTTCCAACCAGTGCCGCGCTGTAGCCTCTTGGCCTGCATCAAAATATTCGATCGCAACCGGTCGGAATCCTTTGCCAGTAAAAGCGAATATAGAATCTCTCCACTTTGCATGCCCTACTACTGCAATTTTTTCTATGTTTGAATCATTTCGTTCTGCAAAAGACCAATCCCCCCAGCCCTCTGCGCGTTCCCAACCTTCAAAATTATCAGTGAGAATTAGAAACTTTACATGTCCAGTCTTATTAATGATCTCCTCACATTGATGTTGCGCTTCATCAAATTCTGCTTTCTTAAGGGTTCCAGACACATGAAATACAATGACGTGATCATTTTCAAGTTCAAAATCAATAGGCATTTATATAACTCTAAGTTTTAAACTACATTTATCAATAGCAGGTAAATAGATAATTAGGTAAAAGAATTTAGAGAAAAGTGTTGAGGTTAAGTAGGGTCTTCTACAATTATGAAGACTAGTTCTGTTCCGTGATAATAAGGTCTGTAATAAATACCACCACAGTAATAATACTTTGCCCCACGTGAAATAACGGTTCGACAGTTAGAAGGAAGTACGACCACCTTCGTCCCTATTCTTGCGCGGCGTCGATACTCATCTCGATGGGTGCGTTTTACTGTGCGTCGACCAACACCCGCTACACTATTGGGTGTGGCAGGCCGAAACGCACGCGCTTCAACGGTTTCTATAATTGGAATTTCAGAAACGATTTTCAAAATAATCATACAGCACGAAATTAATAGCAAAAAAGCCAAAGGAAAAAATGTGAGTCGTTTAAATTTCACGCCATCACTCTCTTATCAAGCCAGGTGCCTCGGCGTCTGTCGTTACAGGAATGAACTCAATTTTTTCCGCGCCTTCGGGTGGTGTAAAAACAAATAGTTCATCTTTTAATTTTGCCGCAGTATTCCAGTTAAAAAAAACAACGGAGAACTGTGGCTCACCTCGTGTCCATTTGCTAGTAATCAAATATTTACATGGCAAAGGCGTGTCATCATTTTCAATCCAAATCTGCCAATCCACTTCGCTTTTTCTAAATGCAAGATGGTGACATTCAACGTCTTGAATAGTGCTTAGCCCAGCATAAAAACCAGACTCCACATCCTCCATTAATACACCGTATGTATTTTGGTAAATAATATCGGCGCCCGGAGCAATAAGACCTACCTCCTCAATTGCCTTGTCTAGAGTTTCTTCAATAGTTGGCAATGCATCAATGCTGGCGTAGAAATTCACTTTTTTACCTAACAAAGTAAGAGTCTTGCTGTCATAGTAAAACGCTTGATCGACATAATTGCCTTTGCGAGTAAGATAAAATCGGTTTGGGCGGCGAATTGAAATATCTATAGATCCACTATTTTGAAGTTTCTGTCCAGAAAAAAGAATAACATCCGTCGTAATATCACCCTGAAAAGTAAATTGTTTTAAAGAAGATAGATAATCACTCATCTTGCGCAGTATTTGCTGTGCTTCTGGCTCTACAGCATTATCTTGGGCATTTGCTAACTTCGGAGTAAACATACTTGTCCCAAGAATGCATAGAATCAGATACGAACACAAAGTCGAATATTTAATGGCCATTAAATTGATTTTTTAGTTCTACTTTATTATTACCTTATCGAGTTTCGAGCCATGTACAACGCTCGTTTATCACAGGTGCAGTATGTTGATTACCAATGCCTTGCGAAATTAACCTTATTACGCGCTCGTCGTTGTCATAACCTGAGTGGGCTTCCAGTGGGCTTGCAAGTGAGCCCAACCCAAACAAATCTACTATTTCGGCAACATTAATTATTACATTGATTAAATTGGTACATAACCTTGAGTCCATATATTCATCGATGAATTTAGGCGGCACGGTGTAGCTAAGAATGTCATTGGGGTCGCTAAAGGCAACTATTGTCGTCTCTTTAAAAAAACGTTCACCGTAATTTGTACCATTGCTTGTACAATAATCATCAAATTGATTGATTACTTCTGGAAGTTTTTGGCCTAGTTGTAATAGTGGCAATTGGTTAGCGAGCATAAACACGGGTATTTGTTTGTTTTGTAATTTTTTTGCCGCGGCACGGAGATGCTCATTAGGACTTATTTCAAATTCTTTTTCCAAAAGTCTAACCATTCGCTGCAAGGAATCGGTGACAATGCGACTTCCCATACTGTGAGTAATAAATACATAATCATCATTTATCTCTGTTAAGTAATTGGTATCACGTACATCACAATGTTCTTGCGTATGCTCATTCAAGGCTAACCAATCACGACTCAACATCCAACAAAATGATTGCCCAACAGCAAGCTGAATTTTTTCTTGTGATTCGCCCAAATAAATAAGTGGGTCTGACACATGGCTGTTCATAAAGCCTTTCATCATGTTGTTGATATTTGCACGACGAAAAGTATGTTCACCAGAGTCGTCGTAAGCAATGATCTCTTTTTCTTTTTCAGTAATCGGCGACCAGGTCAATTCGTAAAAGAGCATCTCCTGTTTTTCTATTTTGTTGGTGTAACGATGCACTCGTAACTTACCAATATCTTGGTCGGGGAAATCTGGAGAGGTAATTTCAATTTCTTTAAATCTTGCCTCGGCCACATCAAGACCCAAAGCAGATGCGAGGTTCTCCGCCAGTCGAGTGGAATACCCTTGTAAATGTTTGCCAATACCGTGGACCATCAGCACCTTAAGGGTTTGACTTTTGGTCGAGCCTGAGGCGCTGGATGAGAAGTGTTCTTGACGATCCAGATAAGATTGAACGCCTTGGAATGTACTGCCGCGTACCGAACACTCTCGCTCATCTACTTGCTCTTCATCTTCGTCGCTCAAAAACGCCTCAGTTACCCCTCTGCTAATGCTGGCGCAACCGCAACACTGCGCAACTATTATCATGACGATGACCGTCCGATTTAGATGATGTGAGTGAAACAGTGCAAAAAATGTTTTTATCATTCCGTATTCGTGTCTGCTTGAGATAATTACGACCCCATAATTAGTTTGCTAATTTATCTGCTTTATCTTTCTATTATTTTCATACTACTTTTTTCTCTAAATTTTTGGGTTCTTGTCTAACCTAACTTCGCTTAAAAAATTATTGTAATTGAATTTATTTAATTTCTTTAACTTGCATGTGCTTCAACGAGCCGTGCGTGAATTATTTGTACCCAAAAATCTAATACTTCCTGTAAAGGCGCCCATGTATCTTCGCCTTTCTCAGTAGTAGTCTTAGAAGAGTCATGTGTATCAACCGCAGCAGCTAGACGCTCCCCAGATTCGGAGTCTAGAATTTCAAGTTCAAGAGATGCTGAATATATGTCTAGCTGTTTACCAGCCACTCCGCGATAGG
>JBFGJY010000104.1:0-5961 GCA_041576975.1 Gammaproteobacteria bacterium
GTCGCTCAGCTCGTTAGAAGCGACTACTTCGATTTGAATCCCTGGCGCTATTTCTTTTAATCGTTTAAGTATTGCCGGAAGATGGTAGGTCGACAATGCATCACTAGCAGAAATACACACTTGTCCCTCAATCGCTTGGGACTGGCCAGATGCAGCTAATGATATAAGACTAGCCGCTTCGCCCATTGCGCGAACATGATCAAGTAGCTCCAATCCGGTTTGTGTTAGTGAGAGTCCTCGGCGTCCGCGTTCAAACACAATTACGCCGAGTTCTTCTTCTAGCTCAGTAATCTGACGACTTAGTGTAGGTTGCGTAAGGCCAAGTGCACGAGCCCCTGCAGAAAGCGAACCCTCTTCATAAGCTGCTAGGAAGGATCGAATCTGATTCCAGTCAAATGAAACAGCCTGCCAGTTCATGCATTTTAGTATATCTAAGATACATGTTTAGGCAATTTCTATTTGATTTATGCATGGTAAATTTAATCCACATACAGGAGCTTTTTACCATGAACCAACTCAATAAAAACGACTGGCTAATACCAATCTCGCTTATTTTACTTAGTACTGTTCCAGTAGTTGGTGGAGTTTTACGATTATATTGGCTGTCAGGTGGTTCAGAAATTATACCTGGAAATGAACGAGTTCTCGCAATGCCTGTGCCAGCTGTGATTCACATAATAAGTTCAAGCATCTTCTGTGTTCTAGGTGCATTCCAGTTTTCTGTCGGGATTCGTAGCCGAAACCCCAAATGGCATCGCACTGCAGGCCAAATTCTAGTTCCAGCCGGCCTTACTGCTGCACTGTCAGGATTGTGGATGACTCAGTTTTATCCTTCTGCGGAATTTGATGGATCAATTCTTTATGCCATGCGTTTGCTAGTGGGCACCTCCATGATTCTTTTTATATGTTTTGGATTAGCTGCAATCATCAAACGCAACTTTACATGTCATCAAGCTTGGATGATGCGAAGTTATGCACTTGGTATTGGTGCAGGAACCCAAGTCTTAACACACATACCATGGTCCTTTTTTCCAAGTATTCAAAGTGAACTAACGAGAGCACTTTTGATGGGTGCAGGTTGGGTAATCAATTTTATTGTAGTTGAATGGATTCTTTATCGAGAGCGGTATACAGCCGAGAGTAATAAAGTAACTTCCAAAAAGTTAATTGCGTCAGCAACAATTAATTCCTAAAAAAGATGTTACTCAATTTTATAAAATTCCTAGCATCTATTCGATTTCGATGGGATTTTAATTTTGGCATCAAACTGTTAATTGCGTTTATGCGAGTTGCTATCATTGTGACGACATTACAATGGTGGTTAATGGGAAACCAGCTTTGGTTTGTTGTTGGTGTTGTGTCTGCATTAATTACATTTGAGCCCATGAATTCGCTAAATAAGGTACGCGATGAATTTATGGTTATTTCTCAAACTGGATACTACAAATACCCATTGTTTTCCCCATCGAGTTACCAATATGCTCTACTTTTAAACTGCTATTCAGATCGCAGTCAAAGCGAATTTCTTGAGGCGGGCCTCCAAGTGCATTTTGATACCAACCCTGGTAACGATCATCACCCTCAGCAATACATACCTGCCAGTTTTGCCATGGATCTATAGCAATAAAAAGCTGAAATTCTTTTCTTAGTTCAAGTTGAAACTGACCTTTGCTGTTCGTATACGTCAAAACGTCACTCTCGAAGGCGCATCTTTCATCGAGTGGATGCTCAAGATACACGATCGCATTCTCGACCGGCTTTCCGCTTTTATGTACTTTACCAATTACTGCTGGCGAACTGGTCGCATAATGCGGAAATGGCACGCAGCCGCTGAAAATCACGGACAAAATCAATAGGGGGAATATCTTTAAGATATATAAAATGTAGTTCATGTTGAAAGTCTAAATGCCTTCTTACGGCCAATAGCGGTCATTCAAAAATCGGGATATTAAAATTCTTGTAACCATCAAATGATGTAATATTATTACACTTTAGGCCGGTCATAGTTTTTTAGAATTAGCAAGAAAATTATTTGTGTGCATGAGATTTGAAACTAGTAAAATCTTTGTAACTTATTTGCTAGTAGCCTTGGTAAGTGCTCAATTTGCACTTGCACAGCATAATGTTGTCCATCTTGGTTCAAATCATCAGCCGACCCAACATAATACTGACGATGACAAGCATGATAGCGACATTTGTCAAACGTGCATTACTGCGAAAAATTTAACACAAAAATATTTACCTCAAACTAAATTTTCTTTTTCATTACAAAAAACAGATTATCAAATATTTATTACGCGAGTATTTGCTTATTTTCAAACCCTTAACAAACCTTTTCTATCACAAGCACCACCAATTCTTTTCTCTTAAACAAAAATTTAATTTTCATTAATTTTTAAAGAGGAAAGGCTATGTCCAGATTGTATTTATGGACAGCTACTTTAATGATGGCTGTCAGTGTTTTATGGGGTCAATCTGTCTTTTCAGCAGAAGATTCAGAGTTGACAGAACTAAAGAATGAAATTGCAGAAATGCGTAAACTCTATGAAGATAAAATTAAGTCATTAGAGCAAAAATTATCTTCATTACAATCTCAGCAAGAGCAATTAAGCAAACAAAAACCAACATCTCAGGTCGCAAGTGCACCTGCTACTGGTCAACGAAGAATTGCTTCAAACGATTTTAATCCATCTATTGGTGCAATCTTTCAAAATAAATATAATAGTTTTTCAAAACGACAATCAGAATTTGCAGGTTTTGCGGTTGGTGAAGAAGGTGAACGTCCTTCAGAGGGTTTTGCTCTTGATGAGACTGAAATCAATCTTGCTGCAAGTATTGATGACAAGTTTCGAGGCAGCTCAACCATTGCATTGGTCGAAGAAGACGGAACAGAAGTTGAGTTAGAAGAAGCCTATATCGAAACGATAGGATTACCGTTTGGAATTAGTGCCAAAGCGGGAAGATTTTTTGCATCACTTGGTTATTTGAATGAATACCATAGCCATGCGGCAGATGACTTCACCGACCGTCCTTTACCCTATCGTGTATTCCTAAATGATCAATTCAACGATGATGGAATTCAAACCACATGGATTGCACCCTTAGATTTGTATACAGAATTGGGCTTTGGGTTATTTCGTGGACGTGATTTTCCAGGCGGTGGTGGAGGTGATTCTAACATCGGTGCTTGGAGTGCCTTTGGACGTATCGGAGGTGATGTAGGCGACAATGCTGCGTGGCGTTTTGGATTATCAACGTTACATGTTGATAATTTAGAACGCTCCAGTAATGAAGACTTATTGGAGTTTGTTGGTGATAACAAAATTTATATGGTGGATGGTCGCTATATTTGGGGGCCTACTGGAAACAATCGTGAGAAAGAATTAATTCTTCAGGCTGAATATTTTCATCGCGATGAAGATGGCACTTACGATGATTTTGATGTAGGTACGGGACCGATTTCTTATGATGAAGATCAGTCTGGGTGGTATGCCCAAGGTGTTTACAAATTTCATCCGCAATGGCGCATCGGTGCACGATATAGTGAACTTAATGCCGGTGATGTCCCAGCTGGGTTAATCGGAAGTGCTTTGGATGATGAGAATCATGACCCCAATAGCCTTTCTTTGATGGCGGATTGGAGCAATAGTGAGTTCAGTCGCTTGCGCTTGCAATATAACCAAGAGAGACTCTCAGATAAGAATCGCGATCATCAAATCATACTTCAATACATCATGAGTATGGGCGCGCATGTAGCGCATCCTTTTTAAATGAGGTGATGTATGAATAGAAGTGTATTTATTCTTCTTGCAATAATTTTAATTACACCAACTACTTCAATTGCCAAGTTAGACATCTTTGCGTGCGCTCCTGAATGGGGCGCACTTGCAAAAGAAATTGGTGGTGCAGAAGTAACAGTGTTTACTGCATCAAAAGCCTCTCAAGATGTTCACCATCTTCGCGCAAAACCTAGTTTTTTAGCCAAAATGCGTAAAACAGAACTTGTTTTCTGTACTGGGGCTGCGCTTGAATTAGGATGGCTACCTGTGCTTCTACAAAAAGCAGGAAGTTCTAAAGTGCAAGCAGGTCAAGTTGGCCATTTGCTGGCAAGTGAATACGTTGAAAAACTTGAAATGCCCGAATTAGTGGATCGTTCAATGGGCGATATTCATGGCGAAGGGAATCCTCATATTCACTTGAATCCACATAATTTAATCCTGATTGCAGATGAATTAACTAAACGCTTGTCGTTACTTTCCCCTACGAAGGAAAAGTTGTTTTTAAGCAATTTAGAAATCTTTAAACAAAGATGGCAAGAAAATATTGAGAAATGGGAACAAAAAGCACAACCACTAAGGAATATGAATGTTGTGGTCTATCATCAAAATTGGATTTATCTACTAAATTGGTTGAATTTAAACAGGATCACAACTCTTGAGCCTGTACCTGGTATTCCACCACGTGTTTCACACTTAGAGACAGTGCTTGCATCTGTTAAAAACCAAGACATTAAAGCAATTTTGTTAACTCCCTATCAACAAAACAATGCTGCTGCTTGGCTTTCTGAGCATACAAACATTCCTGTCGTTACCCTGCCCTATACAGTTGGTGGGAGTAAAAATGCAAAAGACTTGAAAACTTTGTTTGATGAAACCCTGCAAATATTACTCGAAGTGAGTGCATGATTATGTCTGCAGATTTATTTATTTTATTACTACCTGCCTTTACAGCTGGATGTTTGGTTGCAGCAACACATGTGCCACTTGGTATTGAAGTATTAAAACGAGGAATTATCTTTATTGATCTAGCTATTGCGCAAATGGCAGCAATGGGTGTTGTGATTGGTCATGTAGTGTTTCATCATTCAGAACAAATTCAATCTCTTGTACTTGCTTTAGTATTTGCCTTGTCAGGTGGCGGATTGTTTGCTTGGTTAGAAGCAAAACAATTTAAACATTTAGAAGCGATGATTGGCGCTATTTTCGTGGTTAGCGCATCCATTACGATTCTCCTTCTTGCCAAAGATCCGCATGGAATCGAAGCAATGGAAAAATTACTTGCAGGACAAATTCTTTGGGCGAAATGGTGGCCAGAATTAATAATTACACTAATTGTGTACTTAGTAATTTTATTAATCTGGTTAAAGCGAAATACTAGTAACTCATCATTATTTTATTTCATATTTCCGATTGCGATAACTTTTTCGGTTCAGATTGCAGGGATATACTTGGTATTTGCAAGTTTAATTATGCCAGCAATTGCTACAAGTCAAATTAGTGGGAAAAATAAGTTGCTTAGTGGTTATTTAGTTGCCTTGATTAGCATCATATCAGGATTAATATTTGCAGTTATTTTTGATCTGCCTACTGGACCCATGATTGTATCTACCTACTTTATAATTTCTATTGTGCTACTAATAAGTAGCTACAGACCAAATAAAGCCAGTAGCTGAACGACTGTTTTGGGTCGTTAGCGGTCGTATAAATAAATTTAAAAAACTATTTAATACTTATGTTTATAAATCATAGATTTAATTATGCTTTGTCTGCTATATGAGACAATTTTCAAAAAACACGCAATTGAAGTGCGTGTAAAGACTGTAATTAAAAAACTACGAGCAAAAAGAGCTTAATGAGTCCAATCTCTACAGTGTAATTGAAGAAATAATTGGGTTAAGCACATGAGCGAATACTTTATTACCAATAACCATGCTTATGAAAAAAAATAAAAAAATTCCTAGTAGATATTTTAATGCTTTCATTTCTTTTTCCTCCTTTCATTAAAGTTATAGCAACGGGTCTGCTTATTTTATGTATGTCCGCTTACGGCCAAAAGCGGTCATTAGGCTGAGAATTTTAAACACAACATCAAGTCTTAAAAGCCCTTACATAATTATTACGTAATGAAGCCATGACAAACTGATGACTGTAAGTATCAGGTTCATCTGACATTTTTTTTGCA
>JBFGJY010000105.1:0-5390 GCA_041576975.1 Gammaproteobacteria bacterium
GCAAAGAAAATGGAAAGCTATGGTGCCGGTGAAATTTTACTCACGAGCATGGACCGTGATGGTACCAAAATAGGATTTGATCTTGAGCTGACTCGAACCGTCAGTGAAGCCGTTGGTATTCCAGTAATTGCCTCTGGGGGAGTAGGGACATTGGAACATTTGGCTGAAGGCGTGACAATAGGCAAAGCGGATGCGGTATTGGCTGCAAGTATCTTTCACTTTGGTGAATATTCAATACAGGAGGCGAAAAACCACTTGGCTTCGCAAGGTATCGTAGTGCGAAACTAGCTTAGTTCTCGGAAGCTCGACCATAGATTCCATATAACAGGCATGTGATACTCTGCAACTATCATTTGCATACGTGATCTAAAAGATTATTCACCTAATATAATGAGCACTAGTGATACATTGAGACAATTAGCTGAGATACTAGAACAGCGCAAAGACGCAAAAGCCGATGAATCCTATGTGGCCAGTTTGTATGCAGCAGGTCTTGAAAAAATACTCGATAAAATCAGCGAGGAAACAAATGAGACCATCGCCGCAGCCAGAGAAGAGGATCTGCAACATTTAATTCACGAACTAGCAGATCTATGGTTTCATTGCATGGTGTTACTTGCACATAAAAACACAAGTTATGAGGCAGTGTTGGTAGAGCTTAATAAAAGGTTTGGAAAATCAGGACTTGTGGAAAAGGCACAGCGCAAAATTGTAAATTGATAATAAATATTTATAAATATTTTTAGGTTTTTTATCGGAGTGTAATCATGTCAATCGGACCCCTACAGTTACTTATTGTGTTACTTATTATTGTGTTAATTTTTGGTACAAAAAAGCTACGCAATATGGGCGGCGATCTAGGTAGTGCAATAAAGAATTTTAAAAAGTCCATAAAAGACGAAAGCGAACCCGAAGATTCTGAAACAGACAAGATTCCGCCAAAAGACTGATCTTTTTTAGCCAATGTTTGATTTTGGGTTTTGGGAACTCGCCATTGTAATGGTAGTTGCGCTTTTGGTAGTGGGACCGGAGCGTCTGCCTGCGTTGGCCGGACAGGCAGGCAAGTGGATCGGCAAGGCAAGACGAATTCTTGCGAGCATTCGATCTGATATCGAATCTGAAATTAAAGCCGCTGAACTTAAAGAGATGTTACAAAAGCAACAAGGCGAAATTGGTGAATTGAAGGAAATTTTAAAAGACACACAGAGTGAATTAGAAAAAGAATATGATCAAGGCGGTGATCCAGAACTAATTAAGGCCGTTGAAGAGCATATCGAATCTACCAAGCAGCAGGAGTTATCTTTAAGCTCTGAACCTCAAAAACATGAAGCCGACTGAAGACACTTCTGATAAAAATAATAAACAAGAAACTCTTCTATCGCATCTGTTTGAATTACGCAGCAGACTGCTATGGATTGTAGGCAGTGTGTTTGCAGTATTTATATGCTTATTTCCCTTTGCAAATAAACTGTATTCCTATTTAGCGGGTCCGTTGATGGCGCATCTACCGGAAGGTAGTTCAATGGTGGCAATTGATGTGGCATCACCCTTCTTAACTCCTTTTAAACTTGTATTTTTAATTAGTATCGTTTTGGCAATTCCCATTATTCTTTACCATGCATGGGCGTTTATCGCACCAGGTTTATATAGTAATGAAAAACGTCTTGTCTTTCCGTTACTGGTCTCAAGTTCCGTGCTTTTTTATGTCGGTATGGCGTTTGCGTACTTTATTGTCTTTCCATTGATGTTTGGATTTTTCACTCGGGTCGCACCTCAAGGTGTGGCGGTGATGACGGATATCGGTCGCTATCTAGATTTTGTGTTAAAGATTTTTATTGCCTTTGGCGTGGCATTTGAAGTACCCATTGTCACTCTAGTGCTGGTAAAAATTGGCGTCACTACGCCTCAACAACTCGCCAGCAAAAGGCCATACGTCATCGTTGCAGCATTTGTAGTTGGCATGTTTCTGACACCCCCTGATGTAATCTCGCAAATATTATTGGCCTTTCCGGTATGGTTATTATTTGAACTTGGTTTGGTTCTATCGCGTGCAATGGTTAATATTAAAGGTGCAGATCATGAGGAGCCAGCAAGGCAAGAACCACGCTTTAGTGCCTTGACACCAGAAGAGCAAGAGGTGGAACTTGACGAGATTGAACTTTTGGATGATCCGAATAGCCCAGCGGATGAGCCAGATAGTAAGATCCCCTAGAAATACTTAATTTTTAATTTTTTAAAATAGGTATCAAAATAATAAGTAACGATTTTGCTTTGTGGTGAATAACAAAATAAAACTTCGCAATCGCGCCACGCTGATTATTTTAGACGGCTTTGGTGTAAACCCCAGTAAAGCAAACAACGCCGTATTACAAGCTAGAACGCCTAAACTAGACGAATATTTTTCAAAGTACCCACATACGGTGCTAGAGGCTTCAGGTGAAGCGGTGGGCTTGCCATCCGGACAAATGGGAAATTCCGAAGTAGGTCATATGACCATCGGTTGCGGGTCTATTATTCGACAAGACCTGATTCGCATTAACGATGCAATTGCCGATGGCAGCTTTTTTGAAATGTCTCCATTGCTGCATGCAATTGATGAAGCAAAGAAAAAAGAAGGCTACATTCATTTAATTGGATTGGTGTCTGATGGTGGGGTGCATTCCCATATTGATCATGTAATCGCATTAATCACATTATGTCGCAATCAAAAAGTACGACCATTGTTGCATGTCATAACAGACGGGCGTGATACGGCTCCTAAGAGTGCAACGAAATACATTGAACAACTCAAAGAGCCATTGCAACAAGCGAATGGGGCTATCGCGACCCTTATGGGGCGCTATTATGCAATGGACCGTGATCGCAGGTGGGACCGCACACTCAAGGCATGGCAAGCATTACTGCAATTAAAAGGTGAAAAAGCCGTTGATGCGGTTGATGCAATTAATAAAGCCTACGCACGTGGCGAGACCGATGAATTTATTTTGCCTACCGTTATAGAAGGTGCTCGGCCCATGACGAGGGAGTCCGAGGTGATTTTTGTTAATTTTCGTAATGATCGGCCTCGCCAGCTCAGCAAGGCGATTGCCAAGCAAGACTTTAATGCTTTTGATCGAGGGCCAGAGTATGCGCCGGTCAAGCTGACCATGATGACAAAATACTGCAAAGAATACCTTGGTCCTATAGTGTTTCCACCACGCAAACCAGAAACAAATTTAGCTGAGATCATCAGCTCGCATGGGTTGCATCAATTTCACTGTGCAGAGACCGAGAAGTACCCGCATGTAACCTATTTTTTAAATGGTGGGCATGAAGATGCCTATGAAGGCGAAGATCGCAAAATGGTGCCGTCTCCAAAAGTTGCAACGTACGATTTGCAACCCGAGATGAGTGCCGAGGAAGTTGCAGATGAAGTCATTAAGGCAATAAATAATAATGCCTATGCATTGATTATTACCAACTTTGCAAATGGGGATATGGTAGGACACACCGCGAAACAAGAGGCTGTAATCGCTGCACTGGAAGCACTCGATACCCATGTAGGGCGTGTACTCGATGCGGCGGTAGCACAAGGAGTTTCGGTGCTACTGACTTCCGATCATGGCAATTGTGATGAAATGGTGGACCCACTTACCCACGAGCCGCATACTCAACACACCACGTATCCTGTTCCCTGCTTAGTCATCGATAAACAACCTTGGGCCTTAGCCAATGGTCAAGGTTTGAGTGCGGTGGCGCCGACAATTTTAGCGCTCATGGGGATCGAACAACCCACGGCGATGACCGGTAAGTCCTTATTATTATCGGTAAACAGACCGAAGCATTGAACTTTGTATATGAGAACTACTCGTGCCCTGGGTGAATGTAAGGAGTAAGTTGGTAGTGGTGTTTTCTAGAACGTACATGTAATACATGCAAGCCCACAGGCGTACGTCTAGATTTTGAATCGAGTCTCAATCATTATTCTGTCAGTTCAAACACAGCCGAGTGTGTGTAGCATGCTTGCGTGAATCGAAAAGGTTTGCAGTCGCCACTAGCCCAATCAAAAATCACAGGCAATAAATATTGCAAATTCGTGTTATAGAATTAATTGCTTGAATCGAAATCTCGCGTCGCGGTTATGGCATAAAACTTCTACAATTGCTGGGAGAAGCATAATGAAGCAATGATATGAATACGCGATACGCTGCGAATTACATGTAATGAATATCGGGCGATACAATCGAATACTTGTAATTGTTGTTATGGTCACCACACTGACGAGTTGTGGGCACAAGATTTTCCTGCCAGAGGAGACGGTGCCTACCCCAGTAGTGCCTACACTACCGCTCTCTATGGCCATTCACTACCATGAAAGTTTGCAAGCTATAGAGGCACAGGTTACAGCTCCAAGTTTTGGCGCAATAACAGTATTTCCATCAGATGCTCAATTCGTAGGCTTTGCACGGGTCTTTACGCAAATGTTTACCAATACAACAATTGTCGATGACGCCAATTCCGTACCTACAGGCTATGACGGCCTACTTGCTGTACAGTTGAATTCATTTGAGATAATCGGACAAGAACAAACAAGCAATCCATTCTTATATCGCGTAGAAATAACCTACGACATCGATATTTATAGTAACAACACTAACACGCACCACAGTTGGATCGTCACAGGAGAAGGTGTGGCATATGACCAAGATACAAATCCAGGACCGCTTATGAGAGAGGCAAGCGAACTTGCGCTACGCGATGCGTTATCAATCATTGCAATTGATTTTTTACAACATGCAAACGTACACCAATGGCTACAGGCAAGCACGACTGAGTAATTTCAGCAACAAACGATGCAGGTAATAACGTTCAAGCAAGCATGATAATTTGAATATGACAAGGTCGATCTTTTGTTTATTTTTTTTGGTCGTAAGCATAAATTTTTGTGGCTGCGTATCGACTCATGTAGAAGGCCATATGAATACAGACTCAACGGCTGCTCAAGAAGGAAAAGTTGCGGTACTCGCACATAGCTATGCCTCGGGCAACGAAACTGGGAAAAAGTTTATCAAGTGCATCTCCAATCGACTACGGTCAAGCCTACCCCAAGAATCCTATATGGATAGCCAACAATTTGTCGATGAAATGTACCCTTGGTTTGAACCAAAAAGGGCCCCTACCGATATCGTGAAACTTCGAACCTTACTGGAAAAGCCTAGCGTGGCTGCAAAGATCGAAGCGATCAATATTCGTTATCTGATCTTATTGGCGGGCCACACCCAAGATGTTAAAGAACCACAATGTGGGTTATGTGGCGTGACACCACTACTTGTCGGTTTGCCAGGGTTGAGTACATTTAAAAAACAGTCCAACTATGTTGCCCAGATCTGGGACCTTGAAAAGCAAGAAAC
>JBFGJY010000106.1:0-5342 GCA_041576975.1 Gammaproteobacteria bacterium
CATTGGCACAAAGATCTATTAACAGAAAATGGAAATTTTATAGTCGATGTTCACAACCTTGATTTAAAAGAGCCGTGGGATATAGAGGATACTCTTGATCTCATACCAGGTGTTGTTTCATCAAGTATTTTTGCATCGGTAATACCAGATGTAATGATTATAGCTGATAGTTTACACGCAGAGTCGATACTTCAAAAGGATAAGCACGAGCTTGCTACGGTACACTAGCAATGCAAATTGAAAATAGATATTTGTATTTACTAGATATGGTCGGTTCTTGCTTAATAAGAACAATCGCTTTATTTATCGCTTTAATTTTTTTGCCAATCATAGTTATTGTACTTCTTTTATTGATATACATTGAAATGGCTAGAGAGTTGGTTTATAGATTATTTTATAAAGATACAAGCATAAATATGTGAATAATAACAATACACATTAAATAATTTGTGGAATGAAAATATGCAAAAAAATTACGTTCACTCAAATTCCTCTAATATTTTCAGTTCTAATTATGAATTCCTATGCAACAGATTCGCCTGAAAATTATTATATTAATGATGTCTTAGATTTAAATTTAACAGAAATTCTTAAGGAAGATGAAATTGAAGAAATGTATTCTGACACAATAGTTACTGGAATTAATCTGAATACTCGTGAGAAATATGTTAATGAATACTATGCTAACGGTACTGTTAAGTCTAAACGCAAAAATAAAACATGGAGAGGCATATGGTATACAGACTCTAAAGACAGACATTGTATACGCTGGTATCATAAAGATACCGCAGACTGTGAGCTCATTGGTCAAGATGAGGAAGGTAATTGGGTAAAGCTAAAAGATGAAGGAATCATAAAGAAAATTGAATCATTTAAGCATTTACCAGACAAAAGCGATAATTAGTAAGCTGTGGCTTGCATGATATGTGAGACCTACCCCGCCCGAGTACCACATTCGGTATTCACAACTATTGACTCAATTTAGATCTCGTTGCCCACCAAATACTTAGTAGTCAGTTGTACGCTTTACTTTATGCGTTTCAGAAATACCGCGCAGAGAATGCTATACTGCTTGAATACTCATAAACAATATTGCAGGCAATAACCAAAATACTAAAGATAAATTTTTTACTCGTGACGATTAGCAAAAGTGTTCATCATTAGCCATAAGAGTATATGAATGATACTAATTAGCTCGCATGTAAAACACTTAACCGTCTCCTCGGTAAAGAATAAATGTAGCATCATCTTTGTGATCAACATTTTCTACAGTCTTAAAATACTTATCAATTAAATGGCGGGCTACAACTGCAATTTGTCCTGAGCGTATAATTTCTAAACATTCATCGAGTGATATAAATTCGGTAATTCCATCGCTACAAATCAACAATGTGTCAAACTTTTTAAGCTCGATCTCTGGCCCTATTTCTATATGCATATCTGCATTTCCGACTAAGTTAAAAACTTCGTGAGAAACTTCTGTATCCAAATGTTTTTCTTCAACAAGTTCTGAGCGAATTGCATAACCTAATGGAGAGTGTTCTGTATTACGATAAATCAGTTTTCCTTTTTGACCAATTACCACAATGACTGAATCACCAATATGAAATGGTCTAATCATATTTTCTTCAATCGTGACAACACACGCCGTTGCTCCAGCGCCTGATTTAGTCTCAATTATCTTTTTGTTAGCAGACTCTATTGCATTTAACACTGAAGCTCTGATTAATTGATCTTTATTGGAGTGATGCAGTAGCTCCTCTTCCAATGAATTGATCACTGTTTGAGATGCACTTTGCCCACCTGGTTGACCACCAGCACCATCCGATAATACCAGTACAATCTCGTCTTTGTTCAATGGTATTAAAGCTGCAGAGTCTTGATTATCTTCTGCTTGATTAGAGGATGGATAACTAAATACAGCGGTATGACCAATATCAAAATCAAAAATATGAGCCCTATCTGTTAGGGATGAAAAAAATTTTATTACTTTATTTTCTGATTCCACAAAGAATTAATCTATAAGTGTATGATAAAATTAATGCAATGAATCATGAAACATAGGTGCATATTTTAATTGCGTCTCTTTCCAATCTTGTGCTGGATCAAAACTATCTGGTGTAGCCATCTTCCAAAATTCACGATAGCCCGGCTGATCAGTGCCCTCCAATAACTCTCCTGGCTGAAGGAAATTAAATAAACGATCAGCAGTGCGTATGGTTGTAGAACTTATGCGATAACAGATATTTCTCGGACAAAGTTCAGTCGGATGGTATAGCCCTGCACATGCAACCATTTCACCCAACGCCCATATAGTGTGATGATGAAAATTAACAACACGTGTCGCTTTTTCGTCAATGACAAGCGCACGTTGACGTTTGGGGTCTTGTGTGGCCACTCCAGTTGGACATTTATCGGTATGGCATTTTTGGGACTGCACACATCCTAATGCAAACATAAACCCACGCGCAGAATTACACCAATCTGCACCTAATGCCATGCTAATCGCCATTCCAAATCCTGTAATGATTTGACCGCTTGCTCCTATCTTAATTTTTTCACGAATGTTTATCCCGACCAGTGCATTATGCACAAACAATAACCCCTCTCGGAGTGGAGTGCCAACGTGATCTGAAAATTCTAAAGGCGCCGCACCAGTGCCACCTTCTGCGCCATCCACAACAATAAAGTCTGGATAAATTTTTGTTTCCAGCATGGCTTTACATATCGCTAAAAACTCATATCGCTCTCCAATGCAAAGTTTAAATCCTATGGGTTTACCACCTGATAGCCTGCGCAGTTTTACAATAAATTCAAGTAATTCTATTGGCGTTGAAAAAGCTGAATGATAAGGAGGTGAAATGCAGTCATCTCCAATTGGTACTTTACGGGCTGCCGCAATCTCTTGTGTTACTTTTTTTCCGGGGAGCATACCGCCCTTACCCGGTTTCGCACCTTGAGATAGCTTAATCTCGATCATTTTGACTTGTTCTAAATTTGCTTGTTCCGAATACAGGTTTTCGTCAAACAGACCTTCATCAGTTCGACAACCAAAATACCCTGTACCAATTTCCCAAATTAAATCCCCATTGAAATTTTTATGATACTCACTAATTCCACCCTCACCAGTATCATGAGCAAACTTACCTAGATGAGCGCCTTTGTTAAGTGCCTGAATTGCATGTGCGCCAATAGATCCAAAGCTCATTGCAGAAATGTTAAATACGGATGATGAGTATGGTTGTGAGCACTGATCATTGCCAATGAGTACACGATATAGCTCTTTATCATATGGTCTAGGCGTGATGGAATGATTGACCCATCGATAATCATCTGAATACACATCAATCTCTGTGCCAAATGGTTTAATGCCGCCTTCTTTTTTGGCGCGTTCATACACAACGGTACGATCATCACGATTAAACGGTCTTCCGTCTGTATTACTCTCAATTAAATATTGGTGAATTTGCGGGCGAATATGTTCAAATATCCAACGAAAATGCCCAACAACAGGATAATTACGTAATAAATTATGTTTATTCTGTACTAGATCCCAAACTCCTAGCAAAACAATCGGCAAAGTTATTAACAAACCCCATAAATAAACAATCTTAAAATAACTTAAACATAGAATGATGAATGAAAAAAAAATTACAGAATAAAAGAAAAAATTCCTCATTCTTAATTAGGAAATAATTTTAAAATGAAAAAATTAAAAGTTCTAGTTAGATAGTACACCAAGATACACTGTTATACATTATTGACAGGTTTAAATTCAGCTACAGATTCTTTTGATACTGATCGTAGATGTAAATCCCGTTGTGGATAAGGAATCTCGATGCCATGTTGATGAAATTTTTCCCATACTCCACGCAGTACTTCACTTTTAACATTACTGCACCCATTCATAGGATCTTGAATCCAGATACGAATTTCAAGATCTACCGAACTATCCCCAAAACCCATTAACAAGCATGACGTTTTGGGTAAGGTGAGTACACGCTTTACCTCGGAAGCTGCTTCTATGCACAGCTCAACCGCTTTATTTACATCAGATTTATAATGAATACCAACAGGAATCTTTAACCGAATATTTTCATGACTATATGACCAATTTTCCACACGGTTGATAATCATCTCTTCATTTGGAACAAGATGCTCAATGCCATTTCGAGTAATTACCGATACGTACCGTCCGCCCAATGTTTCAACTTTGCCATATTGGCCCGCGACATTTATGGTATCGCCTGGCTTAATCGATTTATCTAGCAACAAAATAAATCCAGAAATTAAATTGGAAAATATTTTTTGTAGACCAAAACCTATCCCAACACCAATTGCACCACCAAGCACTGCGAATGCAGTAAGATCAATACCAACTGCACTTAAACCAAATAAAAATGCCGCTGCAACTAATGCAAATTTGAATGTTTTGGATAGAAGTGCGCGTGCTGATAGAGATATGTTCTGACTATTTTTAAGAACATTATCGACTAACTTGATTAAAGCGAAGGCTATCCATAGGAAAATAGCAATTGAAAAAATCGAGGAAACAATCTCGTATAAAGATATACTTGTTACCCCAAGTCCAATCTTGGTCTGATCTAAATAATTAACTACCGGAGTTAAATAACCAAGTATATTAAGTGCGGCAATTGCCCAGACTACTGCGGCAACTGTTCTGCTAATTAATGGATTTTCAATAAATGATGATCCAAGCCGAATAATAAACCATGCAATTGTCAAATTGACCGCAGTGTTTAAAATTGGCCAAGGCTGTTTTAAAACTACAAATAGAATTACAAACGCTTCAACCCAAGCAAATAGTACGAGTGGAAAAATTAACCTTCTAAGTGTGGCAAATAAAAATCGCTTAGGTTTAGACTTGGATTTTTCTTCAAATTCTGAAATATGCGTTTGCAGATTCTTTGATATATAGATTGAAACAATAATTCCTGCAACAACGATTCCGAATTCGATTAATTTTTGGTAGCTGAACATTGACATATCCAGCCAGCCAGTAAATTGCCCAGTGACTTTCTCTATAGTCTCTTCTTTTAATAAATCATCTATTTTTGGGTCTTGATCAGCCATATATAAAAATGTGCTTAACGGATCACATCCATTTAATCTTTTTAAATAAAGCAATTAAGCCTATTGCCAGTAAAACCATCACCGCCAGAACAATAAAATAAGAATATTTGAATGTGAGTTCAGGCATATATTCGAAATTCATGCCATAAATACCAGCTACAAATGTTACAGGCATAAATATAAGCGCAACTATCGTCAGAGTTTTCATTATATTGTTTAGACGATGGCCAGTAACAGATATATACCCA
>JBFGJY010000107.1:0-5305 GCA_041576975.1 Gammaproteobacteria bacterium
GGATAAAGGAGTACGTACTTGGTGAGCAAGAGATGCAACCATGTTGCCTAATGATTCTAATCTTTCTTTTCTGCTAATTGACTCACGGTAACTTAGTTGATCCGTTACATCAGTCATTACGATGATTTTACCTTCACCGCGTTGTTGTGCTTCGATTTTTAAAGATATGTGATTGCCATTTTTAAGACATATTTCACAATTTCCTGAATATCCAGGCGCCAGATATTTTTTTGCGATTTTATTCCATGATTTATTCTTTAAATCTGTTCCAATTAATTCTCCAGCAATTTCATTATGTTCGATAATTTTTCCGTAATCATCAAGTACAATCACGCCTACTGGTAATGTGCGTAAAAGTATGGATAAACGATCTGCCAGCTTTTCTTTTTCTATTAATTGACAAAATTTTTCATCTCGTGTTACAGCTAGTTCTTTTTGAAGGCTTTCTACTCTACTTTCAAGTTGACTATAGGCATGTGTTAAATCTTCAGAAACACGGTTAAAATCATCAAATGCACATTCTAATGCTTGCTTAGTATGATCTATGACTGCTTCCATTAGGCATATCCTCGTGTGTTTACATAATTAGTGCATGCATCAAAAATTGACGCGCAACATACACTATGCAAGCAACATGCCTACTTTAGTTTTTTCTGTGTTTACAGGAACTTATAGAATTTAATAAGACAATAACGTCAAAACTATGACGTTATAGTGCGTTGCGCACCATGTTTTTTTAATTTTTCGACAAGTGTCGTTCGACGTAATCCAAGTAACTTTGCTGCTTGCGCAACGACTCCGTCTGCCAACTCTAACGCCTGTTGTATATAGTATTGTTCAACAGTAGTCATTTGTGATTTGAGATCGACACCTTTTGAAGTAAGTGGAGGCAACTCATTTTGCTTAGAAGTAGCTATCATAAAGTCAGAAGGTAGTGTTACGCTCTCCGAATTAGTATTAAGAAAGCTATTTTCTTCATTCTCATTTTTGTAGTCAGAAATAGCGCTGTATCTATCGGGTAATTTTTCAGCATCCACTGTTGTATCTGGATATAAAATACTTAATCGTTCTAGCAAATTTGAAAGCTCTCTAACATTTCCCGGCCATGTGTAACGAGTCAAAGCTTCCATTGCATCAGGGGTAACATGTATTTCTTTTCCCGTATCATGCTTTAATCTATCCGTAATTGCGTATACCAAAGCGGGCAAATCTTCAGCACGTCGACGTAGCGGTGGCAACTCTATAGGAAATACGTGCAATCGATAAAATAAGTCTTCTCTAAATTCACCATTTTTCACCATCTCCTCTAGATTACGATGAGTCGCTGCAATTACTCTCACATTTGCATGAATTGGTTTTGTCCCTCCTACCCGTTCAAATACTTTTTCCTGTAACACTCGCAGAAGTTTTGCCTGCATATTGAGACTCATATCGCCTATTTCATCGAGAAATATACTGCCTCCCTCGGCAAGCTCAAATCGACCCTTACGATCCATAATTGCGCCAGTAAATGCACCTTTAACGTGGCCAAATAGCTCGCTTTCGAGAAGTTCTTGAGGAATGGCCGCGCAATTGACAGGCACAAAATATTTAGATGCGCGGTTTGATATTCTATGAATACTACGAGCGACAACTTCTTTGCCGGTTCCAGATTCACCTAAGATAAGAACATTAGCATCAGTATCAGCAACACGCTCAATCAGTTCACCAACCTTTTGAACCGCTTTACTATGACCATCTAAAAGAGACTTGTTAGTCCTTCTACGGCCAGATAGATGCGAAGTGTTACTCGATGATCCGTATACGGATGGCTCCATCCCCATTCCTTTAAACTATCCTTTTCGTTACAAGGGCGTTATAAAGTTTTACTTAAAGACCACGCGTACTCCACACGATTATTACGCAAACAGTATCCCTGCCTGTTTGTCATTATATATAGTACTAATTAGTTACACAGATTAGCCCATACCCACTGGCGCTATTGTAACCAAATATTTCATTGGGTTTCAAAGAATATTGTTATAACCAACGAAAAAAGACGAGTAAAATTGAGTATATAAATATTTCCTGATTAGTCGAGAATAGATTTAGACAGATATATTGCTTAAAAAAATTATTGTTGAAATATCGCTATTTACAACAACGACACTTTATATATCGAGTTAAATATGGAATTTACATTAGAATGTGTTCTTATAATGTTCTAGCGCGGTGTAATTATCGTTGGCTTTTTGAAGCTGCGTCAAAGTTTTGGCGCGTAACTGAGTTAGACATTCTATGACAACTTGATTTTCTTGAATTAGGTTCTCTATTTCAGTTTTATACAGTACAAATTGATCAGAAGATGCAAAATTAAATAAGACTCGAATGCACTCGTCCCAGTGCAGGGCATGCAGAGAAGCACTTTCCCAGGATTCATTCTCTATTGCTGCTAGAAGTATTTCACCCAGCTCTGTTAACTGTAAAAACTGCTCTTTAATGTTCATATATTATATGCGAGCTTCATTAGGAATGGAGTTCCATGCCTCTTGTATTTCATGCAACAAATCTCTCACCTCTTCTATTATAGATTTATCATTATCTGCATTTGCAACAACTAAACGCCTCTGCATATAGTCATATAAATCATCTAAGTTTTGTGCAATTTCGCCACCGTTTTCGATATTTAAACTAGACCTTAGCCCATCAAGAATTGCTATCGATTTAGTAATAGATACTGCTTTTTCATGCATTTGATTGCGGTCGATGTAACCGTTGGTAGAAACTAGCTGATCTACTGCTCCTTTAAACAATAAATTTACTAATCCGTGTGCATCGGCTTGCTCGACATCGCCATGCGCACCGCTGCTGCGATATTCATCTAGTGCTAAGGTCGCTGACATATTCATATCTGTATTCCTTTTCTGTTAGACAATTAAATACTAGTTGTTTCTACTATTAATGAGGGTATTTGTGGGAAGGTTAGCTAACTGCTGTGTTAAAAAACTACTCGTGGCATTTAATTGATTCACCAACGCATCGAGCGCTGTAAACTGGCGACGTAATCGTGCCTCGGTAAGCACAATGCGATCTTCAATGCGCTCTATATCATCATCAATTTGTTCTTTACTTTCATTTAAGCCATCGGTTCGCGCCTGAATTAGGCCCCCAGTATTTAAATAACTTGATAAAACGGTATCGAGCTCTTGAGCAAATCCTTTATCAGGATCCGTAAATAACTGCACGACCCCATTGAAATCATCTTCAATCGCTTGAGCAAACTTATCGCTATCCAGACTTAATATGCCATCACGGTCAAAGGTAAGCCCAACATCAAATAAATATGAAAAGTTACTTCCGGTCACTTGAAGTCTATTGCTAAAAATTTGTCGAACTCTCGTTTCTATTCCCAGCAGCAATGATTCACCTTGCAAAGTAGATTCACGTTGTGTATCTAAACTAACAATTAGATCGTTATAGGCCTGAACGACGGCTTCAATTGCACTTTGCCCAACCAATCGATCTTCAGACACGGATAATGATGCATCGCCCAATCCGTTCAATGACAGCGTTACACCTTCAATTACATCAGCAATCTCATTGGAAGATCGCGTGACATCAAATCCATCTACTTTAAGTGTTGCGTCTTGAGCCTCAACGATTTCTTGTATATTTTTTTTACCACTAGGTTCAAAGAGTAAAGCAGACAGACCATTTTTGTTTCTGTCCTTTCCGTCACCATCACCTGTGATTATAATCGTAAGTTCATTCTGAGTTCCGCTTTCATCGGCAGTAAGTATGAGGCGACTGCCATCATCCGCTGTAATAATTGAAGCTGATATGCCTGTATTACTTAAATTTTCATTGATGGCATTTCGTATGCCTTCTAGAGTGTTGTTGTTTGCATCGATACTGATTGAAAATGTATCCGCACCAACCGATATATTCAGCTGCCCTGTACCCACCACACTGGTACTGCTTGCATACGCATTGGAAGCAAGCTTATGACGCTGCGCCAATGATGAAACTTCGATATCACTTGAGATGGGAACTGCACCTTCCCCTGCGGTAGCCGTGAGTACCTCTTCATCACTTGAGGTAACGGAAAATGATCTAAATCCACTGGCTAAATTTAAACCTGATAATGCTGTCTGAAAGGATGATACAGACTCTTGTACCAATCCGAGTGCACTAATTTGAATATCGATTTCGGCTTGTTGTGTCTCTAAAAATTGAATCGGTCGGCGCTCGACCGCCACCAACTGATTAACAATCGATTCAATATCGATCCCAGAACCAATGCCTAATGATGTAATAGAACCTGCCATAATATATAAGAATTCATCATTCCTTGATGATGTTTAGGCAATTTTAGTGCCAGTTTGAATTTAGCCTTTATCCGCCAATAATAAACCGACTTTTTCAACATCAGATGTGGCAAATTCGCGGAGTAAATTTGCCACTGCGAGGATTTCTTTTGCCGGAATCTGGCGTATAAAATCACCTGTTTTTGAATCCGTTACGGTAATCACTGATCGCCCGCTTGCCTCATCTACCGAAAACTTCAAATTTGTCTTAATTTGCCCTGCAAATTTATTCAATTCATTTGCGGCCGTGCGCACCACCTCTAAATTTTTTGAAGCTTGTTCCGCAAATCTCGCAGATTCGTTGGATACATTAGGCTGTGTGCCTGTTGTAGGTGAGTTAATAGCGCCGACTGAACCACCAACATTTATTGGTTGGAAACTATTAGGTGTACTTGAAGGCAATTTAATTACTTCGGCAACCATATTTAATCTCTCATCTCAATCTTTCGGTTATGCATCTGAATGAATAGGATTTCAGATGCATAATCCCGAAAGTTAATTAGCCACTACTGGAGTAGTGTCAACACGTTCTGTGGCAAGGCATTGGCCTGTGCAACAATTGCAAGACCAGCCTGCTGCAGAATCTGTGAACGGGTTAAGCTCGCCGTTTCTGCTGCAAAATCCGCATCTTGAATACGCGAACGTGCAGCGGTCAGATTTTCTACGGTAATCTGAAGATTAGAAATAGTTGACTCAAACCTCGTTTGTACCGCACCCAATTCAGAACGCAGTGTGTTGATTTGTTGTAATGCAAAATCAACGGTCAATAACGCTGAAGTAGATGTACCTTGTGTTAATACATCGGTACCATTTACAGTTTGATCAGCTTGACCAGCACCAATAGCATTACCAGATTCTACTGTAAATTCAGCAGTCGTGACGGTAAATGCGTTACCAACTTCACCAGCCAGTGTAATACCTGCACGATAGGTTTCAGCAGCGACAAAACCTGCACCACC
>JBFGJY010000108.1:0-5259 GCA_041576975.1 Gammaproteobacteria bacterium
AACACGGCACAAATCGTTCAAGAAAATAATACGATTTTAATCACTCATCCTTACAGCATGGGTAATGGTGCAGCAATTAAATCCGGTGCCCGGGCAGCAACAGGCGACATTCTTATAACTATGGACGCAGATGGTCAACATGACCCTCAAGATATCAAAAAGTTATTGGAGAAAATGGATGAAGGCTTTGAGATGGTAGTAGGAGCTAGAGGTTATAAATCACAAGCAGGTAGACGTAGATGGTTTGGCAATCAACTCTACAATTATATTGCTAGCCTCATTGTTGGAAAAAAAGTCAAAGATTTAACTTCAGGATTTAGGGTCGTTAATACAAAAAAGTTTAAAAGTTTCTTGCATATGTTGCCAAATGGATTTTCATATCCCACAACTATAACAATGGCGTTTTTTAGGAGCGGTTATCCTATTGCCTATGTGCCAATCGAAACTAATAAAAGAGCAGGACAAAGTCATTTGCACTTACTCAAAGATGGACTTAGATTTCTAATAATTATTTTTAAGATTGGTACATTATATTCCCCTTTAAAAATATTCGCACCATCCAGTGCCTTTCTTTTTTTAACTGGTCTAGCTTATTATGGATATACTTACTCAAGTATTGGAAGATTTACTAATATGAGCGCACTACTGTTTATTGTATCCATGATTGTATTTATGATAGGCCTTGTATCCGAGCAAATAACTGTACTGTTATATAAACCTTCTCGTGACTAACGAGACATTACATTGCGTATTCTATTCGATATAGCACACCCAGCTCACGTTCATTTTTTTAAGAACCCAGCGCGAATACTGCGTGATCGTGGCCATGAAATATTGTTTACAAGCAGAAAAAAAGACGTTGCGTTGGAATTACTTGATGAGCTTGAGATTGACCATAGACCCATATCAAGTTTAAACAAAAAGGGTAGCTTGATAGGTTTTGCATCAGAACTTATCAAAAGAGATTTTGCACTATGGAAGATCGCAAATAAATTTAAACCTGATGCAATGGCAGCTATAGGCGGGACATTTATCGCACATGTGGGAATAATAAATCGTGCAAAATCACTTGTCTTTTATGATACTGAAAATGCAGCATTACAAAATGCGATTACATACCCTTTTGCATCATGTGTAGTCGTCCCTTCGTGTTACAAGGCTTGGTTACCAAAGAATCGACATATTCGTTATCGAGGTTATCATGAGCTATCTTATTTGCATCCCCGTTATTTTAGCGCAGACCGGAATCTAGCTGAACAAAATGGTTTGTCTACATCAAAGCCAACTTTTTTGCTGCGCTTGGTATCTTGGCAGGCCAATCATGACATTGGAGAGCAAGGATGGACTACAGAATTACTGAGTTCACTAATTAGTTTTCTTAGCCCGAAAGGTAAGGTAATTATTTCAGCTGAAAGTCCTTTGCCTGCAGAATTTCAATCTCTGCGCTATCAAGGCAAAGCAAGTGAGATACATCATGTAATGGCATTTTGTCGTTTATTTATTGGCGAAAGCGCAACGATGGCCTCCGAATCAGCTGTAATGGGCATACCAGCTATTTATGCCGCCACCACAGGCCGCGGCTATACTGATGAGCAAGAGTCTCGGTATGGATTAGTCAAAAATATAAGACACTTAGATTGGGATACTCTTAAACCTGCAATAGATGAAATTTTAGTTAAGTCACCGCAATACTGGCAAAATTCTGTGGATCAAATGCTAAAAGACACGATTGATGTATCAGAATTTACCGCGAACTGCATAGAGCGGTTTCCGGAAGCACTACATAATTATCATTCTAAATTAACTCATTTGTCATCATAGCATGTGCGGTATTGCTGGCTGGTTTTCACAAAACCCAACAATAGATAACGCACAAAAAATTTTGCAGGCAATGATAGCTGCAATTGCACATCGCGGGCCTGACGGTAATGATATTTATACATCGCAACACGTCGGATTAGCACATACACGCCTCGCCATTATAGATATCAACGGCGGAAAACAACCTATGCAAACTGAAGATGGCGAATTTGTAATTACTTTTAATGGAGAAATATACAATTACCGCGCACTTAGAAAAGAATTAATTTCGAAAGGTAGTATTTTTCACACTGAATCAGATACGGAAGTCATTCTTCAGCTTTACCATCAATATGGGTGGAGGGGTTTCAACCGTTTACGTGGTATGTATGCCTTTGCACTTTGGGACTCAAGACTTAAATCAGCTCTACTTGTCCGTGACCCAATAGGAATAAAACCTCTTTTTGTGAGCACACTTCCGGATAAGAGTTTAGTGTTTGGCTCAGAGGCAAAGGCAATACTTGCGTATAATAATAATCGTACGGAAATGGATCCTGCAGCACTTCATTTGCTGCTTAATTTTCGTTATCTGCCTGGTGATGTGACAATGTTTCAAAACATAAGACAATTAGCACCTGGCACAGTATTTATTTGGAATACAAATGGCAAACAAGAGCTACACAAACTAGAACCAAAGCCTTCTGATTCAAAAAATAGTTTACTGGAAATATTTGCAGAAGCCGTTGATATACACTGCACAGCTGATGTTGAAGTTGGTTGCTACTTGTCTGGGGGAATCGATTCAGCAACAATTTGTGCACTAGCAAAACGTTCAGGTCGAAATCTAAGAAGTTTCACATTGAATGCTGGTGATGATCCTAACGAAGCTGAGAATGCTGCTACTACTGCTAGACTTCTTGGTGTTGAAAATATTTGTGAAACGATACCTTCAGAAGTATCTGACATATCCCGTTTAATCAGACATCTAGAAGTACCTAAGATTAATGCTTATCAGGTAAGTAGACTTGCATGGCATACATCAAGACATGTAAAAGTTGTACTTTCAGGCCTCGGTGCTGATGAATTGTTTTATGGATATAACGCTCATCGGATATTCAATCGGTCATATCAAATTAATCGGTACATACCATCCCAAATTGCACACAAAGTTGCAAACATAGCGGACTTTCTTGTTGAAAAGATAACTCCCATACCATGGACTGAGCCACAACGCGCATTAGAAATTTTTGGCGCCTCAAGTAATTGGCCAAGAGCATATGGGTTACTGCGTAATGTCTGGGACTCAACAAGTATGCGTAATTTCATTTATGGGCCACGCATGCTTGACTCAGATTTACCTGATGCATTCAACACATTAGAAAATTTGTGGCCTACACATGACGACCCCGTTAAATCCATGGCTTTATTTGAATGGAAAAATAAGATGGTAAACGACCTTCTCTGGCAAGAGGATCGAGTAAGTATGGCAGAGGGTTTAGAAGTACGAGTGCCATATTTAGATATAAATTTTGCAAATAAAGTTAACTCAATGGAACGAAATGTGTTAATGCCTAGAGGCGAACTTAAAGGTTACATGAAGCAAATGATAAGTGGCGTTCTACCTGCACAAATTCTTAAAAGGCCCAAAAGTGGGTTTCAAGTAGATGCGCCTATGTTTGTGAAAAACTCATTAAAGCCACTGCTTAATAGGTGGCTATCTCCTGAATGTATCGCTCACTATGGACTGTTTAATCCATCATTTGTTGAAAGTGTTCTAAAGCAACCACCAAAAAAATGGCTTCGATGGCACTATTTTATGATTTACCTAATGCTCTCAACACATATTTGGGTTGCTGAATTTGAGGATAGTAAGTGAATGATAATTTGTTAACTAAGAAACTAGATCACATCCTAGATCAGGTTTATATGTGGAGCAGCGATCGACAGTTTCGTGGACACAATAAACATGATGCATTAAACAGCCCTATTTTAAGAACACTATTGGGCTGGAGCAAATGGAGTAGGATATTTGCCATCCAAAGTGTAATGAGATTACCAATTAATGTGAGATCTTTGCTATTTATCCCTTACTCTTACAATCCTAAAGGCTTGTCACTATTTATTAGAGGATTACTATATCGTTATCAATCTCATCAACGCGAAATACATTTGGTAGAAGCTCAAAACTTACTCGATTTACTTCTAGAATTACGTTCGCCAGGTAATTGGAGTGGGATTTGTTGGGGCTATCATTACCCATGGCAAGATCTTGGGTTCTATGCGAAAACTAACACACCTAATGCAGTAGTAACTTGCTTTGTATGCGAAGCTTTTCTTGATGCCTATCGCGGAACTAAAGAGCCCAAGTTTCTAGATACCGTTGGTAAGGCAATTGAATTTCTATTGAATGATTTAGTTGAATTAAAAAATTCTCCGACTGAACTATGCCTATCTTATATGCCTATGCCTATGAAAATGCGAGTTATGGATGTTAGTATTTTGATTGGATCGGTAATAAGCCAATATTGTGTTCTTTCCAATAAGATGGAACATATGAACAATTCAAAGCGTTTAGTAAATTATGTCGTAAATCAACAAACTGATTACGGTGCATGGTATTACACCGATCCATCAGGGGATTCACATATCAAACATGACAATTATCATACAGGATTCATACTGGATGCATTATGGAAATATATACAAGCAACAAACGATAATAAATACCTTGATGCCTATCTTCTCGGGCTTGAATTTTACGCTAAATCATTGTTCAACATGGATGGATCACCAAGGTGGATGAGTGACAAAGACTATCCTCATGACATTCACGGCGCTGCACAAGGTATCATCACTTTTAGTAGACATCTTGATACTTACCCCGAATTAAGCCAAAGAATTGCATCCTGGGCAATTAATAATATGTACAACGATTGTGGTCGTTTTTATTACCAACAAACCTCAGTTTATATAAAACGTTTTACATTACTTCGCTGGTGCAATGCATGGATGGCATTAGCTTTAGCAACTCTAAATCTAGAACTCAATAGACAATGAAATATGCACGATATAGAGCCTTCAAATATAAAAGATCGACCCACACTGACACGTGAGATAAAAGATTTTTGGTCGCGCAACGTCAATGCCGAGCGTATTATGGGAAATCCTATTTCTCAATATTCGAGAGGTGAAGACAACTACTTTGCAGAGCTTGAAGCACAAAGATATCGTTCACATCGCCATTTAATTCCTTGGATAAATTCCATGAAATCAGGGAAAACCGTGCTTGAATTAGGCTGTGGTATTGGCATGGACACTTTTATGATGGCAAAAAATGGCCTCAGCGTCACAGCTCTAGACCTTACTCAAGTAGGAGTTCAAACTGCAAAAAATCGGTTCCAAAAATGCCACCTCAATAGCTCCTTTTTGGTTGGTTACGCAGGAGTACTACCTCTAAAA
>JBFGJY010000109.1:0-4979 GCA_041576975.1 Gammaproteobacteria bacterium
GCCCTCCAGACAAGACTTCTAGGGCTACGCCTTATGCCTATGTAAATGGGAAATTCCTGCGCCTAATTCGCAGTCTGCTCGGTACCCAAATGGCAGCAGCTACGGCACCCGCATAATTGGCATTGATCTGCACATGTGGTGTAGGTTTTGATTGAGGGTTGTGGTGTATTTGAAAGGGCGGGGGTGCAGCCGATAGGCCCATGTTTAAATTTTGATTATCCCTCTCCCTCAAAATTTTTTATAAATTTTTTATTTTTTTTAATGTCTGCTTTCGGCCATTAGCAAATGTTCAATGTTTGAACTATTACAGCCTATGTAGTGACTCTCAAACTATTAGCTTAGTCTAAATAACGATACCAACTTTTGAGGTAAAGATGGGTATACGAAGAGGTATGGTTATGAAGATTTCATCTACAAAGCAACTCACTTACATTCTTATATGCATATTGGTCATAGGAGCATCTTATCCAATTGTTGTGCAGACGCAATTAGAAAATAAGACACGTAGCGAGGAATTGAAAACTATTGCGATCATTCCAGCTGCTGTAGATTTTTATCTGGGGCCACCAAATCTCAAAAAGCTGTTTAAGACAGTAGGACCAGATGGATTATATGTTGAGCCGGCAATTTTCAAACAGCGTCTGGACGACGAGTCGGCACAGATCACATTTGAAATTAACCGACATATGGAAGAAAAATTTAAGACGCGAGGTTATTTAATCAAACTCGTTCAGTCACCCCTTATCTCCGATGAAACAGTCGCCAATTTACAGGCAGAATTTTCATCTGCTCTCGAAGCAGATGGTCGATATTCAACTGGCAGAAAGCCAACGGACTCAAAATCAGTTCACAGTACGGAGGGTATTGCTCGTCCGATTGTGTCATCGGCACACAGCGTCAGGGACCTGATCTCCGCTGATTCGCTATTGGCTGTCCGTTTGTGGGGTTGGCGGAAAAGAGGGGCCTCGCTTCCAGCTATGGGCTATACGCAAAGCGCTGCAGTGTTGTGGGTTGGCCTAATCGACGGTAAAACGGGCGGGCTAATTTGGGTTGGCGAAAGCAACGAGGCTACGCAGCTGATCGCAGCAAAGCAAGGAACTAAAAATCTAGACAAGCTGATTGAGAAAGCCCTAAAAACTTTTCCGATCCAGTCGCCCTAAAATGAAACTACAGCATTGCAAGTACGCTAATGAAGAATAAGTAGAAAAAGGCTTTTCTAATCACATAAACATTTAATCATTTATGCAATGGCATTAAAAGAAGGCCCAATAAAAATGGCTATGCGCCTGTATTCAGCCTATTTTTCTAAATTTTTATAACTTCCAGCATATTTATTGAACTCTTACAGCTTATGAAGTGACTTATAAACTATTAGCCTAGTCTAATTAAGTTATAGCGAATCGATTGAGTTGGAGGATCCCGATATGCCAGAACATAAGCGTGAAAGTTCAATAAACATGAGCAAACCCACATTTGAGTTGAACATAGGTGTCGGCAGCAAGGGCCATAGGCTCTTTATTGCCGCCAACCAGTCCTACAGTGAAGAAGCACTTGTTTCTGAACTCACTCCAATCTTCAAGCATGCAGATCCTGCATTCGATAACGAGACGGGCCATCTTCATAGTGGATCAAGTTATCGCCCATGTGTTGAATCTGGGCCCAAGTGGATTTTTTCAAACCCTGATCAAGATGGCATCCGTCATTGAATCGGGCTGCGCGTCCCGCCAAAACTATTTAATACCCTCATCACGGAGTTACTCAATCATGGCTACCGCGTAATTCCCATCGTCTCCGATACTTCTCCATTCAAACATTAACTTGCCACGCATCGCATTGGAACATAATTATGACTAATACGCCTGAACGTAATGACAGCAAGAAGTCAAATCCCTATTTGCCAAATCGTCGACAAATAGAGGATCGACGTTCTTTTGAACCATCAGGTCCATTTCCTATAGTTGACTGTGCCGGTAAGGCCGTGAAAAAATATCGGCGCACAAGACCGGATCGGCGCATTGCGAGTATTCAGGTCACAGGGCATTTTCTACACATCAAAAATGACTTACTAAAAAAATTTATAGAGATTTAATACTTCTTAATCTCTTTATCTCACTCTGCAATTTCCACTTGCCGTATCACCGCCAACATTGCTAATTCTTGACAATTTGTTTTACGAAATCTCCGCAATTATTGCAGTAGCAGCGGTAATTGGAGCACTTGGTACATTTTTACGCCAGCCTATCATTGTATCTTTTATTGTTGCAGGGATTATTGTGGGCCCTGCTGGATTTGGATGGGTTACATCGGCTGATCAACTCGATCTCTTAGCTAAAATTGGCATAACACTGCTTCTATTCGTTGTCGGACTCAAATTAGATGTACATCTCATCCGAACATTGGGACCTGTCGCGCTCAACACAGGACTTGGACAAGTTTTATTTACTTCGCTTATCGGCTACTTCATTGCTTTAGGCTTAGGCTTACCACCAATAGCTGCACTATATGTGGCTGTTGCACTTACATTCTCCAGCACGATCATTATCGTAAAGCTGCTCACAGATAAACGCGAGATTGACGCATTACATGGTCGCATTGCAGTCGGCTTTTTAATTGTTCAAGACCTTGTTGTAATCCTTGTAATGATTACTTTGACAGCAATTGGTGCAGGTGATAGTACACAAGGGTTAGAAATTTCTGCTATTGGCATACTAATCAAAGGTATTTTATTTCTGACTACAATTGTTCTGTTAATGCGTTATGTCTTGCCCAAGTTCACAGAATTTCTTGCACATTCCCGCGAACTACTTTTGCTTTTTGCTATTGCTTGGGGTGTTTCATTAGCATCAATTAGCGAAGTTTTAGGATTTAGCAAAGAGGTAGGCGCTTTTGTTGCGGGGGTTGCACTTGCGTCAACTCACTATCGAGACACAATTGGTAGTCGATTAACAAGTTTAAGAGACTTTTTATTATTATTTTTCTTTGTGAATTTAGGAGCACAATTAAAATTCAGTATATTAGGCACGCAAATTTGGCCTGCAATAATATTGTCTTTATTTGTTCTAATTGGTAATCCGGTTGTTGTGATGATCATCATGGGTATTATGGGTTATCGTAAACGCACGGGGTTCCTTGCGGGCCTTACTGTCGCACAAATTAGTGAATTTTCTCTATTGTTTGGTGCATTAGGTGTAACGTTGGGCCATATCAGCAGAGATATTTTAAGTTTAATTACATTAGTTGGAATAATCACAATTGGACTATCCACTTATATGATTTTGTATTCACATACATTATATGGGTGGATTGGTAATTGGTTAACAATATTTGAAAAATATATTCCACATCGAGAAGAATATTCTGCGGGAAGCTCTGGCGAGAAAATAGAATCACCAGAAATTGTAATATTCGGATTAGGAAAATTCGGCGGCAAACTTGCAGAAGAATTACACAAAAATAAACAGAGAGTCCTAGGAGTTGACTTTAATCCGGCTGTTGTCAAGCGTTATCAACAACAAGGCATCACTGCACATTATGCAGATGCAGAAGATCCAGAAATTTTTAATTATCTTCAACTTCATGGCACTAAATGGGTAATCAGCACTATTCCATATCTAGATACAATTAAAATATTCCATCGTGCACTCATTGATAATGGCTATTCTGGAAAATTTGCGATGACTGCATATAGCGAAGAAAATGCAAAGGCACTTGAAGAATTATCACCGGATCTTATCTTGAATCCTTTTCAGGATACCGCTCAGCTTTTTGCACTTGAATTAACTGCTAGCCAATAAAACCATTATCCCAAGGATAGGTCGTCTCTAGTTACTGCTAGCATTTTTGCGAAGTAGTTTTTATCTAACTCTACTAGCAGCAATAGCATCTAAAATTCAGATGTCCGCTTTGGGTCGTTGACTATACAATTTCTTCGAAAATTACCATGACTGAAGCACTCGGCAGGTAAAACTCAATGAAATCATTCTCTGCAGCCGGTCTATTTACAAATGCATCTACTTTTATAAATTGTTCCATCAATTTTATCGCACTGGCGTATATATATACATGACCTTTTTGAGAGGAAGTATTATTAATATCGTATTCCTCAGAGTTCAAATTTTTGAGAACTCGATCCTTTAATTTTTCTGGCAAATCTTGCACATAATCTTCATACAGAGCTACTACATAATATTTATTCATATTTTTAATCTAACTAAGTTGTCAATATCAAGAGCTAAGGCCTACTTTCACGCTAAACTAATATAACCATAATACTCATTCATTGCAGCACTTATAAATTCTATTTTTTAAAACCCATCGTTCGCCCTGTTTTTCGTAATTTGACTTAACTGCTGATCATGAAACTTTATGGGCAATCTCTTCTCTGATTTCTTTTGTATGACGTTTATTTTTATCTTTATACTCATCTCACGTTTGCTAATTTATCCGCTTTTAGTCGTTAGCGGTCATGCAGTTGTATAGTTCACATGAATGTCTGCTTACGGCCAAAAGCGGTCATTAAAACAAGATATAATTGATTAGATTAAGCGTCAGATTATAAAAAGGAAGAATAATGAAACATCTAGAACAAATAATAATTCTAATTTTATTTCTTTCACTTTCGACCGGCGCATCGGCAGATAAATGGCCCGAAGATATGAAATCGTCATATATTGAGAATTGTACTAAAACTATGGCTATCCCGGAATTCGATGCAAGTAGCGTACTCACATATTGCACCAGTATTGCGAATGGAATGGAGGAAGAGTTCAAAGAGGAAGAACGTGAAAAGATGATGATGGCTCAACCCAATCCGCAGGGAAATGAATACGATAAGCGACTCTTTCAGGTATTAAAGCCATGTGTAGAACATTTGCCAAGGTAAATGGAACTACCCCACTTTTCAGTCAGCTCGATAGGTGCAACTCGTTAGCTCAAAAATTGGATGTCTGCTTTCGGCCAATAGCGGTCATTCGATTCTA
>JBFGJY010000110.1:0-4765 GCA_041576975.1 Gammaproteobacteria bacterium
AAGCTCCAGGTTCTGTTGAACAACTTAAATAGATTGGAGAACTAGCTCCAAGGCCGATTGTAGCCAATATGAGTGAAGGAGGTCGTACACCTGTTGTACCCAAACAAGAGTTGGCTGACCTTGGCTTTCAATTAATACTTTATCCACTTACAGGATTATTTGCTGCGGGCAAAACAATTCGCGATTTTTATACTAAATTACACCAAGAAGGAACAACTCTTGGGATGGAAGATAACTTACTTAATTTTTCTGATTTTAACGAGCTGATTGGTGTAGAAGAAAAATACAAACTTTCTGAAAAGTATGGCGAGTAACATATGAATTCTAATTAGATATCATATCAATTAAATAACTACTCAAGAAAAAAGCAAGCAAGGTTATTATTGATATACATAACAAGTTTAACCAAAAACCAGTCTTACGCATTTGTGGCATAGTGATATGCCCAGACCCAAATACAATAGCATTAGGTGGTGTTGCAATAGGCAGCATAAATGCACAGCTTGCAGCAATCGCAGCTGGGATAATCAGGATATAAGGATGAATATTGAAAGTAGGCGCAATTGCGGCAAGAACAGGCACTAAGGTTGCTGTAGTTGCAGTATTAGAAGTCATCTCAGTTAAAAACACAACTGCACTTATAATAATCAGTAAAATTAAAAATGGTGGCATAAAAGACAACACTGTTGTTTGTGCACCAATAAATTCTGTTACCCCATTGGCTTGTACTGCAGCGGCCAGACTTAATCCACCACCTAAGAGAATTAAAATTCCCCATGGTAAATTTATTAAATCTTCCCACTGTAAAACGAATTTGTTCGAATTACTTTTGGAAGGAATGATAAAAAATAAAATGGCTGAAAAAATGGCAATACTTGAGTCTGTAAGACCAGAAAAAGGAGTAATGTCTTTTTCATTGAAAGAAAATTCAATATTTTGCAAGTAGGTGCGACTTAGCCATAAAAAAACTGTAAATCCAAATACACATAATACCGTTTTTTCTTCATAGCTCATTTGGCCTAGAGCAAGACTTTCGTTTTTTAAAGTTTCTGAAGAATGATTTAGTTTGAGTTTGTCAACTTTATAAAGCACTTTTGTTAGCAACCACCAACAAATTGGCAGTAAAATGAGCGCCACAGGTACACCAATTTTAGACCACTCAAGGAAACTAATATCTTGTTGGTATGGTGTATTGATTGAATTTCTAATAAAAGAAACGACAAATAAATTTGGTGCAGTTCCAATTACAGTGGAAATTCCCCCAACGTTTGCAGCATAGGCAATGCTTAGCATGATACAAGTTGCAAATGCATGACTTTGATTTTTGTTAGTTGGGCTAGACTCTTCATTATTTAATAGCAATATTGCAATAACACTTAATCCAATGGGTAGCATCATTGCAGTGGTTGCAGTATTAGAAATAAATGCGCTCAAGAATGCCGTAGCAAGCATAAAGCCACCGACGATACGAGAAGGGGAGTTGCCGATACTTCTCAAAATTGCGAGTGCGATGCGTTTATCTAATCCCCAGCGTTGAATAGCCGTAGCAATAATAAATCCACCAAGAAATAAATATATGATATGTGAAGCATAGGGGGCAGTGGCTTGTTTGATCGTAGAGATACCAAATAAAGGAAATAAGGCAATGGGTAATAGTGCGGTTACACGAATGTCTGTGGCTTCAGTCAACCACCAAATCGCCATCCACACTAACATGGCAAGAGTGGCTCTAGCTGGTTGATCAAATGAGCTTATTTCGCCTTGTGTGTTGAGGTACTGATCAGGAAGTAGCCAATAGACAATAAGAGCCCCTAAAGGGCCTACGATCAACCAAATAACTTTGCTATAAGGAAAGTGCATATCCCTAATGCCTAATACTTTGATATTACTAAACAAATAGGTATTAGTTAAAATAATTGTCTAATGACTTGATTATTGTTATGGAAATCAACACGCAAATCCTAGATACCTTATCACGCCCGATACGCGATCTTAGAATCTCGGTAACGGATCGTTGTAATTTTCGCTGTACGTATTGTATGCCGAAAGAAGTGTTTAATTCAGATTATGAGTTTTTGCGCAGGGATGATTTACTCAGATTTGAAGAAATAACACGACTTTCTAACATCTTCAGCTCACTGGGGGTTAAAAAAATTCGCTTAACGGGTGGCGAGCCCTTATTACGTAAAAACATTCCTACATTGATCGAACAATTGGCACAAATAGATTCAATTGAAGACATTAGTCTAACCACAAATGGTGTGCCGTTGACAAAAGAATTAGCGGTGCGGCTTAAGAATGCTGGATTAAAGCGAATTACCATCAGCTTGGATGCACTAGATGATGAAACATTTAAATCGATTAGTGATGTTTCGTTTAATGTAGATAAAGTGCTTCAAGCGATAGACAACGCAGAATCAGCAGGACTTGCGCCTATAAAAATTAATATGGTTGTTAAAAAAGGGGTTAATGAACATTGTATTTTACCAATGGCAAAACATTTTCAGGGAAGCTCTAAAATTGTTCGCTTTATTGAGTTCATGGATGTTGGCACTACAAACCATTGGCAAATGGAAGATGTTTTCTCAGCCAAAGAAATTATTGGAGTTATTAGCGAGCAGTTTGCAATTGAGCCTGTAGACGCAAACTACAAAGGCGAAGTTGCAAAACGTTGGCGATATAAAAATGGTGGAGGTGAAATCGGAGTCATTTCATCAGTTACCCAACCATTTTGTCAAAGCTGTACGCGTGCAAGATTATCTGCCGAAGGAAAGTTATATACCTGTTTATTTGCAACACAAGGCCGAGATTTGCGACATCTATTACGCGAAGGTGCGAATGATGAATATATAGCAGAAGTAATTAGCTCAATTTGGAGAAAACGCTCCGATCGTTACTCAGAAATTCGCACATCCGAAACAGTCTTGTTACCAAAAGTCGAGATGTCTTATATCGGTGGCTAATTAAATAACCCATAATTGAGTACATCTGTATAAATAACTCCTAAAATTGAATACCCGCTAACGACCCAAAGCGGACATTCAGAATCCACTTAACTGATTGATTATCTCTGAGGAAACTAGTGTTTATGTTTCAGTAGAAAACATATGAAAGACTCGGAATGCGTTAATTTCTTACAATGGGCATTACCACAAATGCAGATGCAATGGTCGGGCTTTAGAAAAGTGCGTGGTCAAGTTTGTAAACGAATTAATCAAAGACTGAGTGCGTTCAGTTTTAACGATGTTAGGAGCTATTGTGAATATCTGGAAACGCATGTAGAAGAATGGAGCGAGCTATCAAAGCTCTGCAGGGTCACTATATCCCGTTTTTACCGTGATAGTAGAGTATTCTCATTACTGCAAAAAGAATATCTTCCTCAGCAGCTGAATCAAATATCTAAAGAAGGGAAGACGACTCTTAATATTTGGTGCGTTGGGTGTGGTTTAGGAGAAGAACCTTATACCATTAGTATTCTTTGGCAGCAGTATCTGAGTAAAGCCTTCCCAAGCTGCGCGATAGATATCTTAGCTACCGATGTAGATGACAGACTGATACAAAGAGCGGCAACAGCCTGCTATTCGTATTCATCCGTGAAAAATCTGCCGGCCACGTTGCGTAAAATTGCATTTACTCAGCAGGATGAAAAATATTGCCTAAAACCTAAATACCAACAAAATATTGAATTTAAAAGTCACGATGTTCGCCACCACTTCCCTGAGAAAAACTTTAATGTGATTCTGTGTCGCAATCTCGTTTTCACATATTTCGATATTAAACTTCAGGAATGTGTCTTGGCTGACTTTAGGCGCCACTTGACACCAAACGGATTATTAGTAATTGGTGTACATGAAAGATTGCCAAAAGATACCACGAATTTTATTGCATTAACTGAAACACTAGGCATTTATCAACGTATTTAGTAATTTTTTATATTGGCGGAAAATATTGGGCAAGAAATCATCAACCCACATTTCAATTTCAGCACTTCAAACAGGAGCTATCCAGGCTAATTTGGATGAAATGGAGGAATTTGCAAATTTTCTTGAAAAAAGTTTAGAAAATGCAGTTACAGAAGTCGAGGAGTCTATTGATAAACACGAAACGCAGTCATCAGCTGATGAAGAATTATGGAATGTAACAGAAATTTTCCCATATTTATTTAGAGCCTCCGCTTTGTTATCCATATTGGGTTTCTTTGAACATAATCTAAATGTCGTTTGTGATGCTTTGAGAAAAGAATTTGACAAAGAAGTCAAGATTACGGATTTACCTGGAAAAGGGCTTAAAAGATCAAAACAATATATCTCTAAAGTTATTGGGGTTAATTTTCCTGCTAACTCAGAGTCTTGGAAAATATTGTTAAAACTATCAGAGATACGTAATTTGATTGCTCATAGAGATAGTCAATTGAAAAATAATGATCCAGATTTATTGAGGTTCATTAATGACAATCAATATCTATCATTAGATTTAACAAATAGAGTTCGTTTGCATAAAGGCACTCTAAATTACTTAATTGATTATATGCACAGCTTTTTCAATGAACTTTCAGAAGCAATTTTTGAGTTTAGTGATGACAATTTACTCAATATAGGTTTAAAGTCCGATTAAATTAAACATTTTGAATGACCGCTTTAGGCGGCGGGTTCAAAGGATGGATGCAACACTTTATCTTTAGAGTACAACAGAGATAGAGTGTAGAGAATGGTATATCGAACTCGAATTTATTATACAGATGAACAAAAATCCCAGAAGTGGGATC
>JBFGJY010000111.1:0-4710 GCA_041576975.1 Gammaproteobacteria bacterium
ACGCTCTCATCGTTGATCGTGCCGCAATGGATAAAAAGCTGGAAGAAGAACGCCATCAAGGTGTTACCGGGTTAGAAAGCATCGAAATGGGTGCCAGCCGCATTCAAGTGGATGATAAAAAAATCATTAATTGCCGTGCGGATTTGAACCAGCTGGTTCCGTTTAAATACGATTGGGCGTGGCAAAAATATTTAGACGGTTGCGCCAACCACTGGATGCCACAAGAAATCAATATGACGGCAGACATTGCACTGTGGAAAAACCCTGTAGGGCTAACCGAAGACGAACGCACCATCATCAAACGCAATCTGGGTTTTTTCTCCACCGCCGATTCTCTAGTGGCCAACAACCTAGTGCTGGCAGTTTATCGACACATTACCAACCCAGAGTGTCGTCAATATTTATTGCGCCAAGCCTTTGAAGAAGCGGTACACACGCATGCCTATCAATATTGCATTCAATCGTTAGGACTGGATGAAGGCGAAGTGTTTAATATGTATCGCGAATTGCCTGCGGTCGCGCGCAAAGCCGAATGGGCCTTGCCCTATACCAACAGCTTGGGCGATCCAGACTTTTCAACCGGCACTCTGGAAGATGACCAACGTCTGTTGCGTGACCTGATTGCTTTCTATGTGGTATTTGAAGGCATCTTCTTCTATGTAGGCTTTGTGCAAATTCTCTCCATGGGCCGGCGCAACAAGATGACCGGGGTAGCGGAGCAGTTTCAATACATTTTGCGTGATGAATCCATGCACATGAATTTTGGTATTGATGTCATCAACCAAATCAAATTAGAAAATCCACAACTGTGGACCGAAAGCTTTCAGCAAGAAATGATTCAACTTGTTAAAAGCGGTGTGGAGTTGGAAACGCAATATGCCTACGACACTATGCCACGTGGCATTCTGGGGTTAAATGCACCAATGTTTGAAGAATATTTAAAATTTATTGCCAACCGACGTTTTGCACAGATTGGTTTGCCACAACAATACACTAGAGTGAGCAATCCCTTTCCATGGATGTCTGAGATATTAGACCTTAAGAAAGAAAAGAATTTCTTTGAAACCCGAGTGACCGAGTACCAAACTGGGGGAGCCCTTACTTGGTAAAAAAATTTGGGTAAGTAACCGGCGTTATGGGGCCACCACTTATGGTGGTTATATTAAGGGAGCAACCTCTGCTCCCTTTTTTTTATTTACAGGGACGTAATGTATGCTGGTAACGCTGGACGCAGTTACCAGTATTGTTAATTAGACGTAGTGTATGCCGGAAACGCGTGGAGCAGTTTCCGATATCGACCATAAAGAAGTGCAGGACGACTGCCAGGGATGGTAGGAGTGCAGAAATTGCACGACTCCATGGATGGAGGAGGTAGAGCGATGCAGGATGCCAGAGCCGAGGAGCAATTTTGCCGGTATCCATATAAAGAAGTCGGACCAACCGTTAGTAGTAGTGATTAGATTCGGGACAATGTGCAGGACGCACAAGTGTCACGGGAGGCAGGAAGTCGAGAACGACCAAGAAATAAAAATACGTTGAGCCGCCATGAATAATAGGCTACCCGACAACGATTGTTGGAGTTGGAACAATGTACTTTTCAGTAGTATGAACCCCGTAAGTTAGAGTAAGTCTTTCTTACAGTTTCAACCATTGCCGGGCAGCAAACCTATTAGCGCATCTCTATAGGAATAGGTCAAATACGACCTGGCACATGAGCAATATACTGCCAGGAGCTCTGTTAAAATGTGTAAAAAAATAATACAGCTAAGGAAATATGAACAATTTTGATTTCTCGGATCAATTCGTCATCGTAACCGGCGCCGCTGGCAGCTTAGGCAGCACCGTGGCCGAACAATTTCATAAAGCCGGTGCCAATCTGGCATTAGTCGATATAAGTTTTAACAACCTGCGCAGTGCACGTTTGCGCAATGCACGCAACATTGGTTTGTTCCCAGCAGATTTAACCGATGTCAATTCAGTGAATGATGTTGTGGAAGACATCGCCAAAGTATTTGGTCAAATTGATGTGCTCGCCAATGTCGCCGGTGGTTTCAAAATGGGTCCGCCCGTGCACGAAACTTCTGTAGCCGATTGGAATTTCATGTTAGACATGAATGCAAAAAGCGTATTCTTAATGTGCCGTGCAGTGATTCCGCACATGCTAAATAAAGGCAAGGGTAAAATCGTAAGCGTTGCTGCACGCGCAGCAATTGAAGGCAAAGCAAAAATGGCGCCTTACTGTGTAAGTAAAGCGGCAGTTATCACACTTACACAAAGCCTGGCTGCAGAGCATAAACATAACAACATCAATATAAATTGCATTTTGCCAGGCACAATTAATACCCCACAAAACCGCGCCGACATGCCGAATGCAGATTTTAGTAATTGGGTGCCCACAACAGATTTAGCGAATGAAATTTTGCACTTATGTTCCGAACAAGCGAAAGGGGTAACAGGTGCAGCAGTGCCAGTTTATGGGAGAAGTTAGTAGAGCAACTGATTCGTAATCAGTAGGTCGGGTGTTAGAATCACCTCTCCGGCACCAGTTATTTCAATCACTTACATTAATCAAGAAAACAACCTCTATCTAATAAAAAAGCATTTAATTTAATATATGGATTACTTAGCAGGTGAAATAAGCGTCTGTAGTAAATAACTACTCCTGGATGAAGGCAGAAATCTTTGTTGGGTTGTAAATATTTAAAGTAGTCACTAGATTTAAGGTTGTTCCAATGATGATTGATCAATAAATGAAAACAATATCGATAATGAAAATATAAATTTCGTACAGTCAAGCCACATCGCTAAAGTGAAAGGTCAGGTAGATTCTCAACCGGAGTTAACTTCATCAATTTGCTCGTTGAGGGTCCAATAATCATATAGATAGCCAATCAGAAACAGCCCGCCCGTAAAAAACCACAGTAATGCTGTGAGCCATTTACCAAGATACAACCGGTGAATACCAAAGATTCCGAGAAAGGTCATTAAAATCCAGGTGACATTGTAGTTTTTATCCCCTTCGATATAGCGCCTATCCGCAGACCGGTCCATTCCCGGGATCAGGAATAGGTCCACAATCCATCCCACTAAAAGCAGACCTAGCGTAAAGAAATATATCGTACCGCTAACAGGACGACCATAGTAAAAGCGATGTGCACCCATGAATCCAAAAATCCAAAGAATATAGCCCACGAGCTTGCTGTGAGTATCACTAGATATTGACATATTTATTCCTTTTAATTGTTAATTGTTTATTATTTATCTCTTAATGTTTTCGTAAGTTTGTTCAAATTCCTGCAAGCACACTAATCTGAGTTGGTGGCAAAAATACCCACCATACCAACACAAAAATTCTATCAAAAACATCATCATGTACATAATTATTGCCTTGGTCATCATTACCGTGAATGTTCTAGAACTGTGGTAACTCAAATATGCAGATTTATTCCTTGCAGAAAGTTTGTGCATAATTAATTATTTTTTTATAAGTTAAAATATATGAATTTCTTTAGGCGTTTATTTGGTAAGAGAGAATTTGAGTCTAAACCGGTTCGCCCGCCTCGTAATATGCGAGAGCTAATAAAGCCTCTAGCTGAGCCTTCAATACATATACTCAAGACAACAACAACAACTAAATCACAATTTGGTGGATTACCCAAATTACCTAAGTCAATTTCATGGCCAACAAAGAATGACAAATCACTGACATTCTTAGCAACATTAAGTCTTGATGAAATTAGTATCTTACATAACTTTGACTGGTTACCACAGACTGGAATGCTTTTATTTTTTTATGACATTGAAGAACAACTTTGGGGTTTTGACCCTTTAGATAAAAATAGTTAGCGAGTTATCTATGTAAAAGATAACGCTTTGGATCTTGTTGAAGCTGTACAAACGAAAGCATTATCTGAAGACTTAATACTACCTAGACATAATATTGAATTTAACCTTATACAATCCTTTCCTAGCTGGGAGCGTGATGTTATTTCTTCACTAGATCTAACAGATGAAGAATTTGATCTGCTTACAGATATACAAACAGAAATCTACAAAGAAAATCCTCACCATCAGATTGGGGGTTATCCATATCCGATGCAAGCTGATCAAATGGAACGAGAATGCCAGCTAGTCACTAATGGACTGTATTGCGGTGATGCAACTGGTTATGATGATCCAAAAGCAAAAGAGCTTGAGAGCGGTGTTGGTGATTGGCGTCTGCTATTTCAAATGGACACGGATGACGACCTAAAGATCATGTGGGGTGATGCTGGATTAATCTATTTTTGGATTAGAAAGCAGGACGCAATAGAAAAGAGGTTTGAGAAAACATGGTTGGTGTTGCAATGTGGTTAATTTCGAATTAATGAGTCACTGGAATAAATGGGGTCAGCCGCTTACGACATCCTTTCTTTGACGGCACTTGCTGGCAGAAAATTGCTCCATGCATTTTTAGCACTTCCTCCGCACCTCTCGGCATCCATGCCTTTCGGTGCACTAGTACATCTATGTACGTCGTCCTTGGTGGTCGTCCTTGGCAATTGCTCCTCGGTTTTGGCATCCTGCGTCGCTCTACCTCCCACCTCCATGGAGTTGTGTGTTGCTCTCGATTCCTGTTCCAGACGGAATTCTCGGTCTCTGTTCCCGACTCGACTCTACCAATTCCATCCATGGAATCGTCCCTCCCACTTCCATATGGTCGTACCTCAC
>JBFGJY010000112.1:0-4674 GCA_041576975.1 Gammaproteobacteria bacterium
GTAGTTTGCTTGCGGCCAAAAGCGGTCATTCATAAAATCAGTAAATTTTTCTAGAAGGGATAACACCCCTTACACCACCTCTTGGATCATCAACATCACCCGGTCTTCTTGGGATTAGATGAATATGACAATGAAATACAGTTTGACCTGCTATCGCACCTGAATTTACACTGATATTAAAGCCTTCAACACTGGGGTCATCTTTTAGAATATCGTCTCTAATATATCTCAGTAAGATGTTGCAGGCGATTAATTCATCTTTTATAAGGTCAAAATAATCTTCAACATGGCGTTTTGGAATAATTAAAGCATGATATTTAGATACGGGATAATGATCTCGCATTGCAATTGCTAATTCATTTTCTGCAATGACATCTTTATGCTGGATGCCGCAAAATAAACATCCTTTTTTCTTATTTTCCATATTGGTCAATTTATAGTGTCCTTAAATTATCTGAGAAGATTGCTTGCTCGCCTAAATGCGGCATATCTACATTCGATACAATTCTTAAATAAACATCTTTGCTGCCACACTTTACGCATTTCAATTTGTGCATATAGTCTGTGATGGATACTTCACCACCATAGGCTTTTCTAATTGCATTCTCATCAAGTAGCTTACCGATGTGTAGGCAATGATTGCAGATCGGGTAAAGACGTTCTAATAAATCGAGATCATTGAATGTATTTATTATTCTCATAAAAGATAAATGAAGTGATTTAATGCTTCTTAATCTATTTATCATTCTCCGCAATCTCTACTTGCCGAATCATTGCCAGCATCGCTTCCATCCCAATCTTAAATATCTTCTTGGTTTCTAAGGCTACAATGCAATACGGTCGAAATGTGTAGCTATTGAGACTGGCGCGTCAAATTTAGTTTTCAGCTTTTCTGCTAGTAACTTTGCGGCTGCGGGCTCACCATGTACTAAATAGACAGGAGGATGATTGTCAAAATTAGCATACCAGCGACATAAACCATCTTGATCGGCATGCGCAGATATGCCGCCAACGGTATGTACTTTAGCTGCAACTCGAATCGTTTCGCCCCAAAGTCGGATGTACTTTGCACCATCCACTAATGCACGCCCTGTAGTACCTTTTGCCTGATAACCAACAATAATGATATGGCATGATTTGCGCCAAACATTGTGCTTTAAGTGATGACGAATACGCCCACCTGTGCACATCCCACTCCCTGCAATAATTATTGCTTTTGATTTCATGCGATTTACTCGCATGGATTCTTCAGTCTTACGCAAGAAATTCAAATTTGGCAGTAATCCATGTGAACTTTTTGCTGACCAAAACGATGCAACCTCTTTTTGATGCAAATGTGCATGACGTAGATGTATTTCAGTTGCCTCAATTGCAAGTGGACTATCTAAAAATATCAACCAATCGTTAAGGTTCCATTCATCGTAATGCTGACTGAATAGATAAATTAATTCTTGCGTACGCCCAACTGCAAATGAAGGGATTAAAATATTTCCATTAGCCTTTGCTGTTTCTTTAAAAATTTGGCTAAGTTCCTCAAGAGTCTCACTGGCTGGTCTATGTAAGCGGTCTCCATAAGTACTTTCCATCAACACAACATCTGCTTTTTTAACCACCGCAGGATCATTCAAAATTAATGCACCATCAAAGCCCAAGTCGCCACTAAAAACTAATTTGCGATTGATTTCCCCCTCTTGTAACCAAATTTCTACAATAGATGAGCCTAATATATGGCCAGCATCTGAAAGCCGAAGCGTGACACCAGGTATAACATCATATTTTTGGTCATAATCTATACGCTTAAACTGTGAGATTGAATTATTCGCATCAGCTACTGTGTAAAGTGGTTTTACTAAGGACAAACCTTTACGTTCACGCTTTCGATTGTCCTGTTCAGCATCCTTTTCATTTAAATAACCCGCATCTTCCAACATGATCAGGCATAAATCTGCACAAGCACGGTGCGTAAAAATTGGTCCTTTAAAACCTTGTTTTACAATTAAGGGGATACGGCCTGAATGATCGATATGGGCATGGCTTAATATGATTGCATCGATGGACCGTGGATCAAAGGGAAAGGGGTTTTGATTTCGCTCTTCATCTTTGCGACTGCCCTGTATCAATCCGCAGTCAAGTAAGAGTTTAGAGCCGTTGACTTCAAGCAGGTAACAAGAACCTGTAACTTCTCCCGCGGCCCCTAGAAACTGTAAATACATAAGTACACTATTGCCAAATCGTCTTGAGTGAATATTTAGAATTAATATTTAACTACTACCCTTAAATATTTTTCATATTTATAAATTATAGTTCACCTGTAAGGTTTAATAACATCTCATTGATCTAGGTCATAACAAACCTGAAGTGGAAGATGTACGTGTGAATCATTACAAGCTAATTACATCTGCATCAATATTGTAGATGTAGAAGGGCCATTCTAATGACCGCACATCGCATCAGTTGTGGCATCGTCGCCCATAGCTTTGATTACATTTTCCGTGGCTGCTGTAAAGGCAGAGCCTGTTTGGAAGACCGAAGGGTTCGATGGGCCGGAGTCTGCTCTTTACGATAGCAAACGAAATCACGTCTATGTATCGAATGTTAATGGGTCGCCGACCGAAAAAAATGGGCAGGGCTACATCGCCACACTGAGTCCGGAGGGCAACTTGGTCGAAAAGACGTGGGTGAGTGGCCTTGATGCACCGAAAGGAATGGCGCTAGTCGATAGCATGCTCTTCGTCACCGAAATTGATCGACTAGTGGCGATCGACGTCGACACTGGCAAGGTGAGCGCGACTTATCCCGTGGCTGAGGCAAAATTTTTGAATGACGCAGCCGCTGCGCCAGACGGCCGGCTGTTCGTGTCTGATATGTTCACGGACACCATTTACACGCTTTCGGGGGAAAAGCTGGAGATCTTCGTTCAGGGCAATGAACTAACCGGACCCAATGGTTTGCTTGTCGAAGGCAACAAACTTGTTGTTGCTTCCTGGGGGAAAATTAAGGAAGGCTTTGAAACTGAGACGCCCGGCGACCTGAATACCGTTGATCTTTCATCCAAAAAGATCTCGACCCTTGGAGACGGTACACCTGTAGGTCATCTCGATGGTATCGAACCTGATGAATTCGGAGCCTATCTCGTGACTGATTGGATGGCCGGTGGGTTATACCGAATCAAACCTTCAGGAGAAGCCGAGCTGTTGCTTGATCTCAATCAGGGGAGCGCCGACCTGGGGGTTATTCCCGAGAAGAAGCTTGCCATCGTTCCGATGATGAATGACGGGAGCGTTGTCGCCTATCGTGTGAAGTGATTGCGGCTTGTCGTACCGCGGTGGCACTGATACTTGATGAAGATAAATGGGGTCAGACTCGATTTATTAAATTAGTTAAATAAGTAATATTTTATTATAAACCACTACGTGCTTGTAATATCTTTGACCCACTTGAGCCGACCAATAATGCAAGAAAAAATATTAACCACAATAAATCTATTAATGTATAAAAAAATGTTGGATTTAAACTTAAAACAAGTGTAAGGAGTTAATGTAGTTTGACATCCAGTCAAACTCGATACGATGAAAGATAATAATTTAGTGATTCTTCTCATGTCTCTTCTACAACCACTATATAGAGTCGCAATCCAAATTTTTTACAAGCATCGGATACACAACCATCATAAATTATTGTAATACGCTCATCTCTTCTGCTAGTTGGCATCCACACTTCAGTATCTATCACTTTGGAAACTACGGTAGCAAGCGTAGCGATGGGTAGATCATGCGTTGAGAGATGTACATGGTGATCGGCATTAATTCGTAGTTGGCCTTTTTTTCTGGTACTCCTAATGAACATCGATCCAATTCCTGCCAAATCACGTCCATCGACATCAGACACATCCAATAATTCAGGCATATCCAATAAGTCAGAAAATTTGTCTCCTTCGCACCATACGAGACATTCCTGGCCCCTTCAATATCATCCCAACAAATACAACCGCAGCCTTTACCTTTAGGGCAGAGAAGGTCCATGTCATTGCCACATTTACAATTAGCCATTTTTAATTCTCCTTTACTAACTCAACCCAATCTTCATTTGCAGGTTGCATCATGTATTCAATCTTTTCTCGATCCTCTGCTTCAAACCACGCATTAAACTCATCTTTATCTAATATCACCGGCATTCGATGGTGTATCTTTGCCATCTTTTTATTCGGTCCTGTTGTAAGAATACTCATAAACATCTCGCCTGTTGCAGAATTAATCTCATACAACCCACCAAATGCAAAACCATCGTCAAATGCTGGATTAATTCGGTAGCGATCTCGCTTACCTGCCGGTTGATTCTCATCCCATTCAAAAAACCCGCTTACTGGAATAATACAACGACGTTCACGCAAGGCTTTAGACCAAGTTCGTTTCTCCCATGCTTCGGCACTGCGCGCATTGATTAATGGTCTTTTACTAAATGGCCGTTCCCATCCCCAAGTCATTACTGCAATCTCATTGCCATCATCACCACGAAATACGACATCGACGGGGCTGGTGGGGTAGACTTGTGAGCGAGGCTTGAAATCCACAGGGCCGACATTCAATGCCTTGATGATGGTGTCTGGGTATTGGTCTAATGAGAAACGGCCGCACATACTAAAAATTATATCCGGTACAGATGAAGCCCGCTTTA
>JBFGJY010000113.1:0-4673 GCA_041576975.1 Gammaproteobacteria bacterium
ATTTCACTGTAACGGCCAGATAGCCGTTCAATTCTATATAAGGGGTTAACACCAAACAATGCTGCCCATGACTTCCATTTTAAAAACTGTGCATCGATTCGCCATTCGTCACCATATAGCTTGTAAGTATTCTTCTCACAAAAATTACCCAGACGAAGTGATGCGTCAAACTCTTGGGAATTTATGGGTGTAAAAGCTAGTTGCGCAATCGGCTCTTCGCTAGTAAGGCGTTTGTAGGTATACAGATTTCCAAGTAATAAAAATAAAAAGAAAACAAAAGAAATCAATACTATTTTTAAAATGACTCGAAAAATAAGTTTAAGCATAGCGTTAAATTATAGTATTTATCAGATTGGCTTGAACAACACTTATTGGTTAAAAATTCTAGTAACAATAAAAAGGTTATGAGGCTAGTTAATTAATTTTAATCAACTTAAGCACAGCCCACACTAGTGTTTGAAATACTTTTAGTACCATAAGCTATCTACCAGTTATTTTTGCCTAAAAAAAGTGTTTATTATTTCGTGATTTTATTCACAATTTTTATCACACAGATACCATTTATCTTGTTGATTGGGCCACTCGCAAGAAACGTGATTCGATGAGTATATGTCTACATAAAATAGAGAAGAATAGAATCTGGAGTTGGAGCAATGTGGGGACTAAAGAGACCAGGCAAAGCTAAATCCTCTACAGCAAAGCCATCTATTATCAATCGACGCGGCGAGAAAGCAGATCGCCGCGCATTCGGGCCACCGACACAATTCCCGTTCATTGACGGTAACGGAAAATTAGTAAAAGTAGATCGACGTACTGTGCCTGATCGTCGATTAGCCAATATCCAAGTAAAAGAGGATCATTTGTATTTCGATAAAAGCCGCTTTACGAGCGAATAACCTTTGACAATTTTGTGAGCCTGGTAGGACTCAAATTTGCGACCAAAGGATTATGAGTACATTGAGCAGTCTTCTATAGAACATAATGTTTAAGCACGCTTGACGACAAAAAGATAGCAACAATATAAGCGACACTTTTAGCGAGGAGCGCCTTTTTATATGGCATTTAAAGATTATCTATGACGTTCTTCAGTTTTACTTGTACTTGATTTGCTATATCACTTAAATCCATATTCTTAATCGCCTGCATAGAGGCAAGTGGGTCCACGGCTGAAACTTCTACTTTCCCATCCTTAGTTTCTTGAACGATGACATTGCATGGCAACATAGTTCCTATTTTATCTTCAGCCTGTAGAGCCTGGTATGCAAACTGTGGATTACATGCACCTAGTATTCGATATTTTTGATAATCAACATCTAATTTTTTTTTCAAAGTTGCTTTCACATCTATGTCTGTTAATACACCAAAACCTTCTTTTTTCAACTCATCAGTCACCTTTTCAATGGCCTCGTCAAACGGAACCTCCATGGTGGCACTAAAGTAATAGCTCATGATCTTTCTCCTTTCATGTCGTCTAACGTTTGAACAAATGAATTACATCTTGTTTGAGTGAATCCTTAGGCATGAACAGTCTGCAATGATCTAATAACTGCAGTTCCTACCCAACCAGCGATGTATGGAGCCAGCCTTACATGGTTACAAATTATATTCCAAGTTTCCTCTTTGTTAGACCAGGATTCACCATTTCTGATTTTCCAAATTACGTTTAAGACATCATGATTAATTTCGTTTATTTGCTTTAACCCAATTAGCTGTTCATCTTTTGTAATTTCATTATCAAGGCAAATTGATCTTATGGCAAAGGTAAGCTCTAATAGAAATTCTTCTAATAGTGTTAACTCATTATCCGGTTTTACGCCTAAGAATTTTAACTTGACGGATTCATCAATCATCATTCCTACTCGATCCACGTGGATTACAATATGTCGGTTGGATATTACGCGTTTCTGTAATCAATATATTGATTAAAATCATAAAGACACTAGTTGCACCCAAGCTCGCGCTAGCATCATGATCAGAGAACTTTTGAGAAAAGAATAGTAAGATCTTTGGCCAATTGGCATAAAGAAACTCAAACATCTACTGCTGGTCGAGAATGGGCCGCTTTAGACCCAAAGCTGATGTCCAAATTTAGTCAACATTTGTTCTCGATCGTTAAGATAAGTGGCAATTATGCCCTATAATCATTATTAGCGGTAAGATATGGATACAGTACTATACTTTTCCTACGGTTCTAATATGTCGACAGAGAGACTAAAGAATAGAGTCTCGTCAGCACGTATTGTTACTGTCGCGTGGCTTGAGAATCACAAATTAGCATTCCACAAAAGGAGCAAGGATGGCTCCGGTAAATGTGATGCCGTATATATAGGCAATGCAAAGGATATAGTTTATGGCGTGGTTTTTGAGATGACAGTTTTAGAGAAACAAGAGTTGGACAAAAGCGAAGGTTTGGGAAACGGATACGAACAAAAGGATATTTCAATTATTACGCGTAACGGCGGAAAACTTAATGCCGTGACTTACTATGCAAAAGAGATTGACCCATCATTAAAACCATATAGATGGTACAAAGAACATGTTCTTCGTGGTGCTCGCGAACATGGATTGCCATCGGAATATATTGCCACAATTGAAGTCGTTAATGCAGTGCCTGATCTGGATAGAAAGCGGCACGAAGCAGAACTATCAATTTACTCTTAACAACGCAATCAACATTGTTGGGCAGCAATACTTCTATATGAAATGATTGCGACTTTTTGCGTGGCTATCGTAACTCAAATACTGAATGGCTGATCGCAATTGTGCTATTCATCTTACTAGTCTTGTTTGGGCAATACATTTTACGTTCTTCACGTATCAAAGCATTTTATTCTAAAAGTCAGCACGCTTGATTTTCATATAATAATCTACCCAAGCATAAATGTGGTCTCTTATTACAAATGATAACCGCGCAACAAAATTTTTAAGCGTTGAGTGACCACTTTTAGCCAAATGCATACATTCAAGTTCTGTTCAGTAGCATTTTGAAGACACCAATAGCTGAAAATTTCTAGGATAATCTTTTTAAGATATGTGACCTATGTCAGCTCTTTGCGGCACTACATTTACTAAAGTTTAAAAACAATAATTATCCAAGGATTGAAGATCATGAAAAACGGAGCTGCACTTTCAATAATTGTTATTGCTTTTGTAGCCGGCTCATTCCTCCCCTATTTCTATTTAAATGGCAGAATTGAAGAAACTAACTCAAAAATAGATAGTTTGATGGAATATGTGAAAACTAATACTGAAAAGACTGTTAATTTTGATTCAGTAGCCAGTCATGAAAAAGATCTGAGCCCAGTTCAAGAAAACGTTAATGATATTTCGGATCAAAAGGTAAATGAAAAGGCAATAGTACACATTGAAAATGCTACGGAATTAGCAGATCAAGTGAAATCTACAAACTAAATCTACACCTGAATACCTACAAGTAAAGTATATCCGGTTAGTTGTACCGTCTAAAATTTTCTCTCTATATTGCCTATATATTCCACCGCATTTTATTATGCAATTCAAAACTAGTGTACGCATTTGGCCGTAAGCCGACATCTACGTATCTAAAAAGTGGGCTCTTAGTTTGCAACTTTCAATGTTAATGTAAAAGTTATGTAAGCAGTTAAAACTAACTTGAAAACAGCCATATTAAATTAACGCTAGTAACTGCATAAATGACATGAAAGAGATTCCTACAAAGTATTTAATTGCCTGCCTGGTTGGTTTTTTAATCTTCATAGCTTGGCTAAGATTTACAGGAGATTCGCCTGAATTACGTGGTACAACCTTACGGGAGTATAGGCTGATGGATAGGGATGCACAGAGATTGCTGATTCTAGAATCGAGACGTGCTTTATTTCACAAATATTTGGATCATGACGATATAGAACAAATGTCTTGTATCGCACGACTATTTGATGCCAAAACCGAAGCAGGCATTAAACAAATTGGCAAGATAGAAGAACTCTCAGAGACAGAGGCGAATCGTAGTATTAATCGAACGGCGGAGGAAATTGCTACAAACTTTATGAAAATAAACTTTTGTCCGTAAGAGGGACTGTGTTCTTGCGAAAAATTAATACCCGAATTGTCTACTTTAAATATACGCTTTTGGCCGAGAGTAAATTTTATAATTAATTAATTAATTGATTGGGGCTTTATATAAAAATTTTTAAAATAATTTTAGAAAAAAATTATTTATATACTTTATTTTATTAGTAGGCCCGGTAGGGCTCGAACCTAGGCAACAATACTTATTCACTGCCGAAACCAAACTCAATGAATTAACTGCCGACCAGATTGCAACTTGTGCCAAGATGTTTATCCTAGATTTAGGCAAACATCGACTTGAGTACCGTGATTTTCCAGAAGACGTCATGCAAGAGTTTGTGGAGTTAGAGGAGATGACTGAAGAAACCAAGAAGATCTTTAAAATGGGAATGAAAGCAATGTTGGCGATGATACGGCAAGTGGAGATTGCGGAAGGAGATAAAGAGATTAAGAAACATTGAACACATTAGATTAAGCCAGTAGGCTAGATAATTAACTTAAAAAAAACGGAGACATAGAAATGTATAAATCATATCCAATCGCATTATGGATGATATTAGCAAGTTTATTTTTTTCAATGAACGCAATTAGTGCCGATGAAGAAATTCTTATTGATGCAGATGAAA
>JBFGJY010000114.1:0-4442 GCA_041576975.1 Gammaproteobacteria bacterium
AATAGATAAGCGTATTTATATGTATATGTACTGTACGTAATGCATTCAGAGAAGCAAGATTGTCTTATTCTTTAGAATTAATACTGTTTTTGTATGATACAGATACAAGTAAGTATGTTTGTCTATTGAAATATGAAATGAAACGTACCAACTTGGATTACTGTGTTTACTGCCCGCTTTAGGTCGTTAACGAACATTAAATGACAAGGAGTAATTAAGCAGTTTTTGATTTATCTGCTTTTCCAATCTGCACTCCCCCACATCAATTTTAAAAAATTGCAGGGGTTACTACTATTTAGACTACTAAATAAGATTAAGCGAATATTATTCAATCATCTTTATTTATATGCACTAACCATTCCTTCCAAATTTTCCTTGCCGGATGATCAATAAGTGACTGATGATTCAATGTCATTAGCCTTGATCCATATTCAAGCTCCCATATATCCGCACCTACATAAAATGGTGGATCATTTAATTCAAGAGTTCGCTGACTGAATACCCCATTTTTTCTTTCCACAATCTCTAGTTTTAAATTGTTATTAGAACCAGAAATCTTCGACACAAGGGTCCATTCGTTAGTGGCAAATTCCAACAGAAATGGCGGATTACTTATTAATATATCTTTATCAGAAATAAGCACAACAAACTACCGACATTATTTTCTAGTCCAACCAAGATAATCGTAGCTTCATAAATAAACTGTTCCATTTCTAAGTGGTATTCAAATTGCAAATTAATGATTAGTATTATGGCATTAAAGAGACTCTTATTTTCCTTAATTCTCTTTCCAAGCACTGTAATTAAATCTTTATACAGTACAAAACTTTCTGAAATAGATTTTTTTACTCAAATATTTGATTCTCTCTGCCTAACTGCGTGCAAACCAAGTATCATAATAGGTAGTGTAAGTTAATTTTTGGTCAATTTAATTTTTTGCATGACTTACTTATAAACTTACTTATAAGAAGTAAAAACTTTTACACAATTATTTATGAATAGAACAAGTGTTATAATTGGTGGTAGCAGCGGTATCGGATTAGCCTGTGTAAAATCGCTTGTGAGTGAAGGTGACCACATAATTTCAGTATCACGATCAGACAAAAATAGCGTGAATCTGCCCTCCGTAGAACATTTCACAGTTGATGTTTGTAATGAATCTGCGGACTTTTCATTCTTACCTGAAACTATCGATTCGCTTATATATTGTCCTGGTACGATAAATTTGAAGCCCTTTACTAGTCTAAACTTGAATGAGTTCAAACACGATTTTGATGTAAATGTTTTAGGTTTTGTTCGTGTATTGCAATCTTGTATCGATAAGTTAAAGAGCTCGGGGAGTTCTAGTGTTGTGACCTTTAGTACAGTAGCTGTTTCTCAGGGTATGAGTTATCACAGTTCTATTGCATCCGCTAAAGGCGCTATTGAGGGTTTAACACGATCGTTAGCAGCTGAATATGCTAAATCTGGGATTAGATTCAATGCAATTGCACCCTCGTTAGTGGATACCCCTCTCTCGAGTAAGTTTACACAGTCAAGTAAGAAGCTAGAAAATATCGCAAGCCGGCATCCATTAAACCGAATAGGTAACCCTGAAGAAATCGCATCATTGGTAAAATATCTAGTAAGCGACTCTTCAAATTGGATGACGGGACAAGTCATTGGATTAGATGGAGGTTTGTCATCAATTAAAACTATGAATTAAAGATACGTGCCCTATCTCAAGTTGTCATTCTTGTGAGATCAGTTAATTTATTAGTTAGCAACTTTTGTGAGCTTTATTAACAATTGTGAGCTTTATTAACAATAGATCATTTAAGCCCAAACTCTATAAGCAGATAGTAAATCATATTACCTTATAGAAATTCGCCACTAATTTAATGCTTGCTCAAGATCAGCCCAAAGATCATCCACGTCTTCTAGACCAACCGAAATGCGAACCATACCATCAACTATGCCTCGCTTAGTGCGTTCTTTAGGAGTTAAATTGTAATGAGTCGTTGTTATAGGTTGGGTTACAAGACTTTCCACACCACCTAGGCTGGGAGCAATTGAGAAAAGTTTTAGCCGATCGACTACGGCTGCAGTTTCTTGTGCGTTTCCATCAATCACAAAACTTATCATTCCGCCAAAGCCTTGCATTTGCTGCGTAGCAATGTCATGTCCGATAAAACCAGGCAGACCTGGAAAATTTACTTTGTTAATTCGAGGATGCTCAAGTAATCTTTCGGCCAGTATTTGTGCGGCCGTATTATGTGCATTCACCCGCACAACCAATGTGCGCAAACTACGCGCTAATAAATTTGCAACTTCAGGTGCCATCATCTGACCAAGATTTTTGCGCCAAGTCCAAATAGGTGCAAGCAATTCTGTTGGTCCAATAACCACGCCGCCCGTGAGATCACTGTGGCCACCCAAATATTTTGTAGCGCTGTGAATCACGAGATCCGCACCCAATGTAAGGGGCTTCTGGTTAACTGGGGTTGCAAAGGTATTGTCTACGATCGTAAGTGCGCCATGTTTTTTTGCAACAGCAGCAATCACCGCAATATCCAACACTTCCATATTTGGATTCGTAGGTGTTTCAAAAAAAACTAGGCGTGTATTATTTTTTATGGATTCACTTAGTTTGTTAATTTCGTTGCCCAACATAAAAGTAGTGGTAATACCAAGATCGGGTAAGTTGGCATCGAGTAATTCATAAGTACCGCCGTATACATCGCCAATGCATACAATATGATCGCCAGACTTGCAGTGGGCTAAAAACGTAGCCGATTCGGCGGCCATACCAGAGCTAAACACCCAGGCAGCTTCACCACCCTCAATTGACGCAAGTTTTTCCTCTAGGGACTGAATTGTTGGGTTTAGGCCATAGCGAGTATATAAACTGCCTTTTACTCGTCCCTCTACCACATCAAGTACACTTTGCGTGTCAGGGAATCCAAACGTGGAGTGATTATATAGTGGAGTAAACATACCGCCGCGTTCGTCAAGAGTGTCTCCTGCATGAATGCAATTGGTAGCTAGACCCAATTCGGTTGTTTTTTTCATGGTGCTATCCTTTAATGAAGTTGCCTTAGTCATTACTAAGTTCAAGCGTACATGTGCAGGGATAGTCTAGACAGTGAGAACTATTAAATAAACTGGCATGTTCGTGATTGGAGAGCAAATATGACCGAAGTTTTCAAGCGGCGTCCCATTTGAGGGAAGATTTAGGTTGTATTACATTATCAATAGCCATATTAGTTCTTGTAGGATTCCACCAACAAGAAGGACCAGATGGTGCGAACGTCTGGATTTCGATGTATCTCTTATGAGTGCCGCTTCACTCTCGATGCGCGGTTTAACCATCACCCGTTTACTTTCGTCAAATTTGTCCTTTACTTTACATATATATCCGTTACACTTCGCGCGCTGGTAAAGATTACAGCGGCTATTTATGTCTGTGCAATTTCGATAACACTTCTGATATCTCATTTTGTCTGTTCGTAAGTATTTCCTGCATCTTTCAAGGCTTCATCGATTTGGCGTATGACGCCATCGATTACATTCAACTAATTTTTGGAGATTACTTATGGCTACAACGACAGGTCGTGTGAAATGGTTTGATGAAAAAAAGGGATTTGGTTTTATTGAACGACAAGACGGTAATGATGTCTTCGTCCATTTTAAAGCAATAAATAGCCCAGGCTATAAAACACTTCCCGAAGGACAAGAAGTGGAGTTTGAAGTTGAACAAGGACAGAAAGGCCCACAAGCTACAAACGTTACTATTCTGTAATTCTGTTGAGGTTGCTTGAGCTTATTAAGCAGCCTCCTTGACAACCTGACTTGTAATAACAGGGTCCTATGGTCCTGTTTTCAATTATTTTTCTTTGACTAAAATAAAGAATTTTCTTACACAAACCAACTCTTTAGAAAAATCATATTTCGTTATTGAAAATGATATATTGGGACCGTAGATATGCGGATATTGAGGAATATTGTGTGTGTTAAACCTGTTAATCAAATAACTGCTTTGAGTCTTAAGCGGTCATTCAGTTGTATTTTTCTCATTAAACAAAACAATGGTGCCTTTTCTACCAACAGCGAACATGTATCTGCATTACATTTTTTCTAATGTGCAGCTTGGTCGCTTATATAATCGATAAAGATAGTTTTGTAAGTTTTTAAAAGAACCAATTAACTTCCAGTTATCAGCCCAATTAATCGTATATCCTACAATTATATCGGTAACTGAAAATCGATTATCAACAAGGTAATCCTCTTCCATTAAGGCTTGATCGACGACTGCAGCAGAAGCAGAAAATAGCTTCGCATTTTGTTCATACACATCAGGAAGGCGCTCTTCTTCGGGTAAGACAAACTTATTAACAGCGCTGCTCCAAAGCCAGGCCTCCATTTCACTGAGACAGTAGCAAGTCCATTGATCATGAAGTGTA
>JBFGJY010000115.1:0-4374 GCA_041576975.1 Gammaproteobacteria bacterium
CGCTTGCTGATGGTTGTAGTTATTGTGATTTTCGTTTCAAGAAAGGAGCAACAACCAATATTTCATCAAAAACGCCTGAAGTACAGAATACTATTACGAAAATACGAGATAACGAGATTCAACAAAAGTCTCAAAACATTACTGAGTAGACTGATAGTCGCACTGCAAATTAGAAGTACCCGATGTCCGCTTTCGGCCAATAGCGAACATTCATGTCGTATGAAAGCTATGGATAAGCTATTTACTTACATATATAAATGTAAATATGTTTAACATGAGTCTAGAATTTTTCTTTCGCTTAAAGTAGATAAATCTTGTTCTAGTGGGGTAAGTCTTCAAATTATTACATTATGAAATCTAACCTAGCCCAAGACATCTACGATAAGCTTTTTGAAGATGAGGACGCCCGCGTCTGTAAAGATATATCTGAGCAAGCCTGTCGGGTAGTACCCGGAAATTTTTTGCTAATCCTTAGCACACACCTTATGACAAAACTAGGTGATGCACTCATAAATCCTAAAACAGTTCTTGCGTGGTTGATTACAACGCTCAATGCACCAATTTACTTACTTGGTTTTCTTGTGCCAATACGAGAATCAGGTTCACTAATACCCCAACTTTTTCTTGCAACTTTTATACGACGCATGCCTGTTCGCAAATGGGTTTGGGTAAGTGGCAGTGTGGCACAAGGTCTAGCTGTCGCTGGTATGGCATGGTGTGCATTCACACTACATGGCGCAACAGCTGGTTGGACGCTAATTGGATTACTTGTTTTGTTTTCACTTGCGCGTGGGCTCTGCTCAGTAGCATCAAAAGACGTCCTCGGTAAAACCATACCTAAAACCCGACGCGGTCAAATCACTGGTTTTAGCGCTAGCCTTGCTGGCGGTATCACCATTATTGCTGGTATTTTTCTAATCACTAAAAATCATAGCGAATCGATTACTACTTATTTATATCTCATCGTAGCCGCAACCTTTTGTTGGTTCATTGCAAGCCTAATTTATGCAAATGTTAGGGAATTTCATGGTGAAACGGGGGGCGGTGGTAATGCTATCAAGGAAGCATGGAATCGGCTTTCTCTACTCTCTCAAGACAAACCGTTTCGAGTATTTGTGATTGTACGAGCGCTCTTGTTGTGTTCAGCACTTACCGCTCCCTATTACGTCGCACTTGCCCAACAAAACATAGGTAATCTGACCTTCTTATTGGGGATGTTCATTATCGTAGACGGTTTTGCATCATTAATCAGCGCACCTTTTTGGGGTCGTTTTGCTGATCAATCATCACGCCAAGTTATGATTGTCGCAGCCACAATAACTGGGTGTTTAGGCTTTCTTACTTTTTTGCTTTTGACGCTATGGCCAAAAACTGGTGAAATTTTTTGGATTTACCCAGTTTTATTTTTTGTTTTATCAATTGCCCACAATGGTGTTCGTCTGGGGCGAAAAACTTATGTTGTTGACTTAGCTAGCGGTAATCGCCGTACTGACTACGTAGCAGTCAGCAATACGGTGATTGGTTTAATATTACTGAGTACAGGCATTATTGGTTTTGCTGCATCTTTATGGAATGTTCTCGGTGTAATATTTATATTGTCGATACTTGGGATTTTTGGTGCATTCTTAGCCCATCTGCTACCAGAAGTGCAAACATGATAATGCTAAAAGAAGTAGAAAACTGTCACGATCCCGTTGAATGTCCGCTTGGGGCCGTTGGCAGTCATTAGAATAATTGGATTGCAATTTTGTCACTTAACGTCTGCTACCGGCCAAAAGCGTACATTCAATGTTGCGGATCAGCCGTTGCCTGCATCCGGCTTGTTGGGCAAAGATTCTTAGCCCATGTCTTTCAACATTTCTGGACGTACATCGCACGGCATGCGCAAAGTGTCGGCAATTGAATTCAAACTGCAGAATAGCTCAATGATCTACCGGGTTTGATTGACCTCAGACTCGCTAGCTCCGTTCATGCGCGCCATGGTCTCATGTGCTAGAGCACAGTATTCACAATGATTGATCTCAGATACTGCAAAAGCAATCAGCTCCCGGATTTTGCGGTCCAGTCCACCGGTAGAAAGCATGATTTGCTTTACTCTCTGCCAGTTTAATTCGAGCCAATCGGCGTCGATGACCGCCTGCGCTTTGAACAAATTCGGGACCAGACCAAACTTCTCTTTAATGTCCGCATACACGCCCGCGACCTTACCTTTGGCTTCCTCTTCTGTTACCAATCTACTCATTCCCGTTCTCCTTTCATGTATCGTGACAACTAGGTTACTAGAGATGCATAGAATTCCTGAGTAGCACCCATTGCAGATGCAAGTACTACTGCACCTATTAAATTAGAATAAAGTTCAAAAACCTACCTACAATTTCCTTGTGATCGGATGAGCTAATGAATTCATATCCTGCCTTCATAAATTGCATTAGGCTTGTTTTGCAGTGCCCCAATAATTAAAAGCAGCAAACTTTGGACCAGGAATATACTGAGATTCAATCGTCTGAATAGTAAACCCTCCTTTCTCAATATAGCGGGGAATGGGACGGTTAAGGTTACAACCACCCGCAATTTTTCTCCATAAAGGATTGATTCTGTCTTGCCATTTGCGAACGCTTTCATCTGGTGCTTCACCATGTTCACAAAAAATAAGCTTGCCTTCAGGCTTTAATACACGACGCATCTGCTGCAAGGCTTTATACCAATCTGGAATGGTACAAAGTGTATAGGTGAGCACCACAGTGTCGACACTATTATCCTCAAGCGGAATTTCTTCACTGGTTACGTCAAGCCAACGGACTTCAAACGGTGCGCGTTTAAGGGTTGTTTGGGCTTTCTTACGCATGCCTTCAGAAGGCTCTAGTCCCCATACAAGTTCTATTTTTTCAGCATCATAGTAAGGAAGATTTAATCCGGTACCCATCCCAACTTCTAATACCCGACCTTGCGCGAGAGGAATAACTTTTTCTCGTTGCTTTTGAACGACTTTAAGCCCACAAGCAATACTTAGAACGTACGGTAGGCAGTACCTTTCATAAAAACTCATTCTGCTGACTTATAACTGATTACTATATAATGAAGCCGTAATATCATGTAATTACTCAAGTATTTTTAAGAGAAAATCCTGTTATTTAGTTGTAATATTCACGCAACGTAGAGACATAATTAGCGTACTCTTGGGCTTATTATATCGAGAATTGGCACATGCCAACGTCATCTTTCGGTCGTAAGCGGTCATTCCTCGCTTTCCATCCATCAGAACAGTTAGCTTGATAGGATCCTCATTCAAACGTGAATAGAATTTTTTTATTCAGCATCCGCTGTGGATCATGAGCAGGTGGCTCCACCCAACCCAGAGTAGAAGCCAAATTTAGGGTGAATCTTATTTCGATAAAATAAGGCTGCTTATTTTTTTATCGTTATTGAATTGATGAATACAAATCCTCGTGTCGGTGTTTCGGTTGAATTTTGTGAAAGTTCTGATAGTAACCAAGATTAACTAAGTGCAAAGTTGTTCCCTCAGCTTATTTCTTATTTAAAAACGATTATCAATTTGACTAATAATCTTTAACTAAGTAATTGATGAAACATAATTACTAAATTTCAAGTGCATATATAAAGATATAAACAAACAAAATTAAAAAGTTATTGTATATTGTTGTTTAATAATGTGAAGTCGTCGGTTGCCTGGCTACATGCAAACAAAATCAAACGTGTGACATCTCGAGTGGAGGTAGATTGTATCTAAGTTGCATCCTTCAGCCATTGTAATACCCACCATCCTACCCCTACGCTTTGTCAGTCTCCTAAATAAATAGAGTTTTTATATGTCACATATGGAAAAAAGAATCCACTTTAAATACATTAAAACTTTATTGACAAAAAATGTATATACATTCACAGTTATGATGATAAGCACAGATCCGTGCGCAATCATAATAAAAAAATAATAAACACAGTTTTCACCGGCCAGGGGGTCAAGTGAGTGAATTTGCTCGAGCATTCCGTGTTGAGCTTTGCGGAATGCAAAAAAAAGACCGTAATGACCTCAAACGAATTTTTGCGATTACCGAAGGTCGTACCCGCACCTATTCCTTAGTTGATTCACCAGGGGGCGAGCAAACTGACATCCTTATTGTCAACGCAGATAATCCTGAAGCAAAAGATGAATGGAACCACAAGAATGTCGGCACAAATGGCATCAGCATGTGTGCAACGATCTTAGCCAGTCGCAACAAACTGAATGACTCTCAATATACCTACACCAGCCTACCCTTCTTTCCAACTCGTGTATTGAAGTGTCTTGATGAAGTTACGGTAAAAGAATTGAAGTACACCCCTGAATTGCGAATTGAAGAACCACCCAAAGAAACC
>JBFGJY010000116.1:0-4226 GCA_041576975.1 Gammaproteobacteria bacterium
AATGTTAGCAATACAACAACTTTGAAAAAAATATGGAAAAATAACAAAGAGCTATCTGTGCATGGATGGATTTACAATATTGAGAATGGAATATTAAAAGATTTAGACGTTTGCGTATCGTCACTTAATGAATTAAATGAACCTAACACATATCTATAGCAAGCACATTTAGGCGTGACTTAGTTAGGGAATTGACTTGGATGTCCACTTTGGGCCATTAGTGGTCATTCAACTATAAATTTCTAGAGAATCCAACCAATGTCTGCTTACGGCCAAAAAGCAGTGATTCAACCTCATATTTATGGGCTTAAGAGAATAAATCGTTAATCTTACTAATCTTGGTCAATTGGCTCTACATTACTTATCTGTATCGATTGCTATTGCCCTGGTATACCTGTAGGGTTTGATTAATATATAACCTTATCAGGCCCCGCCTGCTCAGCGGCGTATCGCTGAAACTTCAAAGACGTTTGTAGCTTCATTTCCTGCGCTTCTATCAGTCCCGACCCGAACATGGGTTAATAATGCCGGCTGCAACTGTAGCCGAAACTTGCGAAACGAACGCTTTCGTCCCAGAGACTTGGACGAATAGGAGGCCACGATGCAATTCAAATTATTAGTAATGGATAGCTTATTTTATTTAAGTATGTATTTATTAATGGCATTGGCAGTCATTTATATAATTCGTGCTAATTATAAAAGTTGATATGCACAACTCACTATATGACTATGTCAGACAGAAATTTCATTTGAAACGAACTTAAAGCTTTGTTGTGTAAATCAATCCTTTTTCTTCAACACGAAGATTGTAATTCGCAATCCTAGGATTCTGGGATTTCAATAACGGGATTCTCAGTATCCGCATCTGTCAATAGAGGCTGATACCTAAACCTTTGCTGTAAACAGCTGTCGATCGAATCACTTTTCTGAATATCTGCTTTGCGTCGTTAGCGGACATAATGCAATCTTAATTTGAGATTTCCAACCTAGTACATCCTAATTTTCTTTACCGAATGTCTGCTTACGGCCAAAAGAGGACATGCGTAAGTATCAATACTTTATTGATTCATCCGAATATCCGAATAATCTATACACTCGCAGCTTATTCAAGTGATATCGGCAAGAGCAATACTTAAACTAAACCTCTCTACATACTAGCTAAGTATTTTTTAGACAGGAATATAGCTTCACTAAAAATCTACAAGTTTATTTTTATCAAGAGGTATCAAATGAGTGGTGTTTTTAAAATCTCAATTATTTATCTATCTTCTATGGCGCTAGTGTTAAGTCAGGCTATGCCTGCATATGCAGGGCTCATAGGAACTGAGCAATCTATGGTTCAACAACTAGTTGATCAAGATCGAGATATTCTTCGTAATATGATTAAACGAGACGAAGCACAAAAGCTTCTCGAAAATTATGGTGTTACTTATGAACAAGCACAAGAACGTATAAACGCAATGACAAATGAAGAAGTTAGAATATTTGCGCAGCAGCTAGAAGAACTTCCCGCCGCTGGAGGTGTAGGTATTGCTGCTGCACTATTAATTCTTATCTTATTATTTATTGCTTTAGAATTATCAGGTAAAACTGATGTTTTTAATGGAATTTAATAACAAAATATAGAGATCGCGAATGTCCGCTATGGGATATAAGCAGAGGTTCAAGATTTACAGAGCTGCTAGTAATTACTTGGATAGAGCAAAGATTTTTACAACCAAGTAACTTATAAGTCTTGATACACCATCTACATTTTGTTGCTGTTGAATTTCGTTTTTTAGCTTTAACAACTCTAATATAATGTCCGCCATACTCCATCATCATGAAGGCATGCATCACTTTCATAAGATGAAGTTCGACCATTTCCAAGTTTGGCTTGCGTGGTAAATAATCGACAGTCTAGCCCGCCGCTTTGATAGGTATTTATAGGTGTTACTTGATAATCAATATTGGTGTTTGGGTTATGCCACGTTACAGATTGTTCGTTCTCAGCGAATTCCAATGCTTGCCCTGCACAATGTCGATCACGCTTATCAATGACACGGCCAATTGTTTTACCAATAATAAGCCCAATTAAGGTGCCTGCAACCGCGCCAATTGCTTGATCTTTTTTATCCACGACTTTAGAACCAATGACCGCACCTGCGGCCGCACCTACAATAGTGCCTATTTTTCCGTAATTGCAGCGTCCCTTAAAAATGCCAATTTCGTCTGCCTGCTGATGGTCATAATACTCATGTCCTCGACCATGTTTATGCTTGTATTTGTGTTTATGCTTATTTCGATACCCATGAGCCGGCGCCCAGGGTGGAGGTTGGCTGTAAACAGAAGTACTTATAAATATGACGACAAGACTCGCTAAAATACTTACAAGTACAATTCGTTTAAACCGATTTGAAGCATTGCAAGACATATGGATCTCCTGACAGTTGAGTCACCAGATCGCGAATTATTATCTACTCTCTAAATTTGGAATATTATTAGAAGGCTAGATACCCCAGGAAATCTGATAGAACGTAACTGCACAAATGACAAGCAACCCTGTAACCTAATTTATTGGCTTAATTAGATGCCTTTGAATATATCTGTTTTCCCTGACAAATCCAAAGCAATTAAAAGCAAGACAAGAATTAATACAGCGGCGACTACGCCCACATTTCCCGCCTTGGGCAGCTCATTAAAACTTTGAGTAAGTATCCTTACTTCGTCTGCCGTCATCGCATCGATGCGCTTATGCGCTTGTTCAGTAGAAACACCGTGTTTTTCTAAAAGGTTTCGTGCTTCTTCTCGCTCAACTACATTACGCAATGTCACTCGATCTTGATCGACGAGTTGTTGAGCCATAAATTGCTCAGTCCCAATGAGCCCTGCATAAGCAGGCATAGTTTGACTGAAGACTAGCAATAAAGAACAGATATAAACAAATGTTGTTTTATATATGCTAGGCATAGCAGAGCTCTTTGTTTATTACTTCTAAATTAAACAATTAGGATATAGTTACGGGAAAAGTTAATTTTCCTCAGATTCCCAAAACTTCCACCACTTTCTGCTGTGTTCCTCCCGTGATGCTTGACCCTGTTCTGAGCCTTTTCCTATCTCCTTTCGCTCTTGTTCAGCTTTCTTTTCGCGCTGTTTTTCTAAACCCTTGTGATCATCATTATCATCGTCAACGTGCCGATCATGTTCTCGATCCATCTTTTTATCTTTATGACGATCTCCATCATGATCTCGGTCATCACCATCATTATCATAGTCATGATCACGGTCTTTTTTATGTTTGTTATCTTTATATGATTTGCGCTCATCTTTAGCAGACTTTTTCATTTCTTTATGCTGCTGTTTATCCATATTCTTGCCTTTATGCTGATCGGCCAAAGCACTATTAAATATAAAGGTAGATGTCAGCACTAAGATAAACAATGCTAATAATTTATTCATACATTACTCCACAATTAAGATCATCGGTTCATAATCAAGTAAGAACCCTATATTAACCTTTAGTTTCGCGAATTCCTTCTGTTTGTTTACTACAATACAAAAAAGAATGTTACAACTTGTAAAACGTATATATCAAAGGATATTCATTAACTCAATTGATTATGACATTCAGCCTTTGAGCTTTTATGCATTTGTATCTACACACATTGGTTGTAATTCTTGGATATACGGCGCATTAAGTACCCTATATCCGGAAAAAGAATCCGCTCAAACTGGTCTTAATGCGTTAAAGAGAAAAATGTGAATACAGTCACATTAATACTTTGAACGCACCCTGTTGTGGTACAAATATTTGAAAAATAGCTATCACAATTCTCACATGCAAGGAGGCTTAAGTGAGTGAAAAGGAGAGAGCATTCCGTGTTGAGCTCTGCGGAATTCAAGAAAAAGATCGAAATGTCCTCAAACGAATTTTAGCGATTACCGAAGGTCGTACCCGCACCTATTCCTTAGTTGATTCACCAGGGGGCGAGCAAACTGACATCCTTATTGTCAACGCAGATAATCCTGAAGCAAAAGATGAATGGAACCACAAGTATGTCGGCACAAATGGCATCAGCATGTGCGCAACGATCTTAGCCAGTCGTAACAAACTGAATGACTCTCAATATACCTACACCAGCCTACCCTTCTTTCCAACTCGTGTATTGAAGTGTCTTGATGAAGTTACGGTAAAAGAATTGAAGTACACCCCTGAATTGCGAATTGAAGAACCACCCAAAGAAACC
>JBFGJY010000117.1:0-4217 GCA_041576975.1 Gammaproteobacteria bacterium
AGTACATCTATGTACGTCGTCCTTGGTGGTCGTCCTTGGCAATTGCTCCTCGGTTTTGGCATCCTGCGTCGCTCTACCTCCCACCTCCATGGAGTCGTGCGTTGCTCTCGATTTCTGTTCCAGACGGAATTCTCGGTCTCTGTTCCCGACTCGACTCTACCAATTCCATCCATGGAATCGTCCCTCCCACTTCCATATGGTCGTACCTCCTACATCTATGTAGTTGTGTGCATCGAGCTCAGTTGGTTTGGTTAAAATTTATCGCCGCTGACCCCTGAATCGGTGAAAGGCTATGCGCAAAAGTTTGGGTTTACCTTTCCAATTGGTATAGACAATGACTGGGATACATTGCGCACATGGTGGATGTATAAAAGACGTGATTGGACCAGTGTTACATTTTTGTTGGATAAAGAAGGCGTTATTCAATATATCCACCCGGGTGGCGATTACGTAAAAGGCGATAAAGACTATCAAGAAATTGAAGACATGATTAATTCATTATTGTAAGGAAACATATTCCTGATCTAAATTGATGTATTGGACAGCAAGTTGCTGTCAAAATAATTAGATTTATAATTACAATATGATATCAAGCAAATCAAAAGCCAGCTTAGATGAAGAAACCCCTCATCTTGTGTTTTATGATGACAAGTGCCCTTTGTGTTTAACCGAAATTAAGCACTACCGTAGGCTTGAAAAATGTTACCCCATTGAGTGGATTGGTATTCACCAAGACCAAAAGATAATTAAGCAGTTTGGATTTAACCAGCAGCAGCTGCTTGAACGCTTGCATGTGGTTCGAGGAGATGGTGTGGTAGTAACCGGTGCCTCTGCGTTTGCCACCATTTGGTGCTCGGTGAAACGTTACCGAATTATCGGCAACATGTTATATAAATTTAAAATGATTCCAGCTTTGAATTTTATATACGATTATTTTGCAAAATGGCGCTACCAAAGACGCACTTGCCAAGTCTAGATTTTAGGGAGTAAATCCCAGCAAAGGCGTACTTGAATCAGCCAAATCTGCGATTATAGATTTACCGGATAGTTGCAAACTTTCTTTTTTACCTAGTTTGAATTCAAGAGATTGTTTAAGAGAACGTGCCAGGGCATTTGCGCCAAGCCTTTGATAGTAGGGAAGTTGTTTTACAAAAAACGGTAGTTGTTCAATTAACGGCGTTTGATTGTTAATGGTTTCAACAAACGCACTTTCAAGTTTGTAAATAGTGTTGGCAAGTAAAGCGCTTTTCTGCCAGTCTTCTTTGGGTTCTAGACTCCAACTCATATCTTTATGCAATATACACTTTGCAAAGTAGATGCCTGATTTATGTGATGTCCATGCATGGGGTTCTATTAGGCTTAATTTCCATTCATTATTTTTGAAATAAAGAAAATAGTCTTTGCCCATGATGGGTTTGAACCCGTACTTGGCACTAAGCACCACGGTAGAAGTAAAATAATCCGCTAACCATTGATGACTGCTTTTCGCTTGAACTTGCAAAGGCATATAAGCCTGCAAATCATCAACGACCCCTACAACGCCCTTGCCTTGTGGGTTGCCTAATTTTTGTAATTCAGTTGCCATAAATTCAGTTTTATTTTCTGAAAGTCACAACTGTATACTAATTTCTATGCTGAACAGCACTTCGCTACACTGTTCGAACCAATCTGCACTGTACATGCTACGTTCATACAGTGAGTTACATAAATTTGCTACCGCAATCGGCTGTGGTGAATTTTTGCTTAAACAATGGTATCAGCTGTTTTCAATTTCCTCGGCTCTGGCATCCGGCTTCACCTCGATGCCTTTTCCAGACGGAATTCTCGGTCTCTGTTCCCGACTCGACTCAACCGATTCCATCCATGAAATCATACCTCCTACATCCTTGTAGTCGTGTGTATCGAGCTCAGTTGGTTTGGTTAAAATTCATCGCCAGCGCCACGCCCACAACGCTGCAGGCCACCAAAATACAGGCCTCGTACGCTGTTTTACAAAGAGCCATTACTAATATCTCTTAAAGTAAATAATGAAGTGTGATTATTTGTTGAACAGCAGCGTTTGGGTAAGTAGAAAAATCACATCTAAAGCTTTTTAATGTTCAATCAGTGAACAATTTTTGATCGCTTGTGATCTATCGCTCAAATCAACATCGGAACACTTAAACATGGTTTCGACACATCAAGATATGCATTAGTATCTCTAATGTGACAAAATCGTGGCAGCCATGTTCTGGCCATTAAGCGAAGAAAATTGTGATCACGCCTCGATATCTTCTAAAAAGGGAAAACATTAATGTCCACTCTTGATAATCCAACTGACGATACGCAAATCGACGAAGTAGAAAGCGAGCTAAGTTCAAAAATTCCCAAACTTGAATCAGTCGTTAATGAATTGGAATCATTGCGAACTGATTTTAATTCGGTTAATGCTATCCGTGACGAATTACAAGCTAAACTAGATCACGCCGTAGATTATGCAAATAATCAAGCCAGGCTAATTGAGCAACTTTGGGGTAAGCGTTCTGAAATTAATGAATTAAAAGCTTTCCTTGGCAAAGCCACAGAACGTAACAATTTTCTTAGTGCCGAATTGCAAAAGCGTAATGAAGAGATTGATGCACTGCTCGAACAGTCCTCTGAAGTTGATGAGCTGAAATCCCAACTTGAAACTTCTACGGAACTGAATACTTCATTTAATGATGAACTTGAAATTCGCAACCAGGAAATTGCCTCACTACATGCAAAAATTTCAGAATTTGAGGATTTAAAAACACAACTTAGTCAAGCCAATGAAAACAATCGCCTACTTAGCAAAGAACTTGAAGACCAGCATACATATTTAACAAACCGTAATAAGGAGCTTGAAAGTCAAGTTTTATCATTACACTCTTTGCAGGAAGAATTTGAAGGCCGCGACGCTAAACTAAAAGCATTACAAACAGAACTAGATAGCACCAAAAATATACTTGGATCACTTGAGAGCGAGATAAAACAATGCGACCAAAAAGAAAGTGCGTTGCAGCAACAGATTGATACCGAGAAGAATCGTATTGTGTTCTTAGAAGCCAAGATTCGTACACAGGAAAATCAATTAGCCGAATTGAGTGATCTACGGTCCAACCTTGAAAGTCGCGAACAACAAATTTTAGACCTTAACCAAACATTGGAGAATGAACGCAAGCGAACACAACCACTTGAGGCTAAATTAAATGATGCGCGCACAATTATGCAGAGCTTACATGGCAAGATTGAAGTCGCCAATAAGCGCATACCTTCATTGGAAGACAACATTCGCCTACGAGATGGCAAGATTTCTTCACTTGAAAATGAAATTAGCACACTACATAAACGTATCGCGCCCATGGAGGCTGCGCTGAAACAGCGCGACAGTATAATCGTCTCTCTTGAAGAGGCGCTTAGCCAAGCCAAGCAACAAATTACATCGCTTCAAAACGATATCACCACGCGAGACTCAAGTTTTCGTGAACTTGCAGGGCTGTTACAAGAGGCTAAGAAAGTAATACCGATGCCTGTCGGCGAACCAGAAGAGACAGAGTAAGCCGCACCAAAGAAACGAAAATAGGAATTAATGGGGTCAGCTGCTTTCGACATCCTCGGCAATTGCTCCATGCATTGTTCTACCTCCTACATCCAAGTAGTCGTGTACATCGGTCGTAACCAATTTCCTATCTCTAACGACACTCGTACATCCCTGTACATCGGACTTGGTTGGTTTGAGTAAAATTCATCGCCAGCCCCTTCGCCCACCACGCCGTTGACTTTGAGAACGCAGGATTAATCCGCTGTTTTAGTTTTGTGAAAATCCATAGCTGAATTGAAAGCGGCTTGATTCCAATTGACCTTACATTCAAATATTAAATTAATTTAATTTTAAATTAGGCTTTAGGCAAGGTTCATCTAGATATAGTGTGAGGATAAATTTTCATTGACCCTTGCCTATAAATTAGGGGATTAACATGAAGCAATTATTAATCTACATTGGTATTATTATTCTTTCTGGGTGCACCGTTGTGGGAATTAGAAATTCTGAAGAAGCAGCACATGCTGTTTTATATGAAGAAGAAAATATTCAAATCCGTCGGTATGAAGAGGTGCTGATTGCGCAAACACAGACTACCGGCAAATATAAAGAAAGCGGAAATGAAGCATTTAAACGTCTTGCTGGTTATATTTTTGGTGAAAATCAATCGAAAGAA
>JBFGJY010000118.1:0-4194 GCA_041576975.1 Gammaproteobacteria bacterium
GTGGTGTTATGGTACGGGATATTTTTTGTTTTCCTAGTGACACTGTTGTGTATCCAGCTAATACACCAGAAAAACTTTTCATTAAAAAGGCTCGTCTCGATTTTGAGTATTTCTTCATTTGTATTGTCTGCTTTCGGCCAACAAAGGTTATTACATAATCACAGACCATGTATCTTCAGCGCTGCTTTGCCAATCTCTGAATGCTTCTTTCCCACCCCTCACCTTCCAGTCGGAATCGATTGTCAGCTTAGAGCTAATTCCGCCGCGAGGGTTGCAGATCATTACCAGCCTTAACCGATGAGGTTCATACGTGATCATCAAGTGGTCGTACATTACGTTTATGAGCCGCTCGTAGGACACAACAATATTACGAAACTGATAGACATATTGCTTGAGCGACTTTAGCTCAATTATTTTCTGATTCGGATAGAAAACCAAATATACATCAGCGAAGTCGGGCTGTTCTTGAACGCCAAGGAACGTACATTCAGCCAGTTTAATCTTGGTTTCGTATGCTTCGTTTGTTGGATTTTTTATTGAAGTCAGGATCGTCGAATCGATGTCTTTGTATGTTGCAAATATCATTGTTCAAATTCCTAGTTAAAACGACGGATAGTAAGCGCTATCGGTCGAGCAGATGGGGGCTTTCTTCATGCCAAACATGAAAGCGGACATCACTTCTGCGTTGTTATCAATCAATCGCCGCAGCCCTATAACTATTAATATATTGTAATTTTGCTCAATTTTCACACCATGTCTGGAGAAATTGCATGAAATTGAAAAAGTAACCCTTATGTTGTGATAAGTATGCAATAGTGCATGGTTATCACTCTATATAGTCCAAAATGTCCGCTTTGGGTCGTTAGCGGTCAATTTATCTTGGGCCATTAGCAACATAATTTGCTATAAAAATTAGTATAGAAGATGCAACAGAAATATTTGAGCGTGAACGCAATAGAGTTGTAGATGATCTGAAGCGTGGAATATTCTAATTATCTAATGTCTGCTTACGGCCAATAGAGGTCATTCAATACTTAATCCTTATGTATTAGAGATCAAATAACTTTGAAGTCTCAATATCAACTTTTACCTCCTAACTAACAAATTACTTTATTCGAGCATTTCTTAAAATCTCTAGCCAGTTATTACGATTTTCTCTCGACAGCTGCCCTTTCTGGCAAAAAGTAAGCATTAGCATTCCCCATTCTTTCCTCGTTATTAGCGCAATATATGCCGCTTCTCGGACGCTAAAACAACCACCGTGACTTCCCTCATATATAATTTTATCCGGCTCTTCCTTAATCAATGAAAGTTTTAATGAGGGGTACTGTGGGTCCTTGATTTTTTCCTCGAAATATTCTTTAAGACTAAAAGTAGATCTACCTTTAATGTAGTGACTTGTGACTAGCTCAGTCCAATCATCCACCGATTGCCCCGGCAAGATATATTTTCGGATCACCTGCAGAGGATCAGCACCTTGATTGCCAATTTTCCAGGGACGAGAATCAAATTCAAATTCCAAGCGTTCTGGTACAACATCTGCAGATGTAGAAGGGAAAATTTCTGAAGGGCCATCATCAACTTCTGTCTCCTTACGAACAACTTGTTTGATTCGAGCATTTCTTAGAATAGATAACCAATTGTTGTAATTTTCATCCGACAGCTCTTCTCTCTGCTCAAACCCAAGCGTATGAATCCCCGATTTATTCGTTGAGATGCGTTGGATAAACGCCTCAATTTGTGACACACCACAAGCGACTTTGTCTGCTTTGTATATGATTGTATTCGAGCTCTCCTCTATCAACGTAACATTTGTTGGAAGACAAGCCTCAAGCTTGCTTTTCTCTTGGTTGAATACTTCTCTTGCAGTGGCAATTGTTTCCTGATGGTGGCTGTAGATCAGCTCGGTCCAATTATCCAGTAATTGCCCTGCCAAAAAATAAGTACGGGTAGTTCGATGATCATTGGCATGCTGAAAGCCCAATTGCCATGGACGAGAATCAAATTCAAAATCCCACCGTTCTGGCACGATGTATGCCTGCTTGATTTGCGCATTTTTTAAAGTTGACAACCAGAATTTGCGTTTCGATTCCGTAATCTGTCCATTTACGGTATATGAAAGAGTAAGAATCCCCGATTTCACCTTTGATGTTCGCGAAATATGACCCTGCAGTCCTGCAGCACCATAACAGCTCCGCATCTCTTGTTCGTAGATGATTGTATCTGGCCCTTCCTCAATTAGTGTAACTTTTTTGGAGGGGCACTTCGGGTCCTCCTTGATTAGTTGCTGGAAAATATCTTGAACATTAAGACTTGATTTATAATAGACACTTGCGACCGTCTCAGTCCAATCAAATTCCGATTGCCCCGACAAGAAATAATTTCGGGTAGCTTTCTCATTGTCGGCACCATGACTGCCTAGCTGCCATGGACGGAAATCAAATTCAAAGATCCATGGTTCTGGCACGGTATCCGATGGTGAAGAAGGAAAGACTTTAGGTAAAGAAGGAAGAACATTTATGGGTTCAATCTCTACTTTCTCAGCCTGCTCACTATCTGGTTTTTTATCTGAGTACTGAATGTTTCCATGTTCATCTACCCACTTATATACCTCAGCGAATGTGGGTACACCTAATATAGTAATCAAAACGGCTAGTACAAATTTAAACTTTAACATTCTCACTTAATCAAAATTCTTTAGACATCAGACCAACAAGTATGGTCAATTGCGGACGTTCAGTTATTGCGTACTAATGAAATTCCTTACACCGTAGGTTGGGCCAAGAATCACGTTTGATGTGTTAATTGAAATACGAAAAGGATTAGAAAGAATTCCTTAAATAAAAAAATACTAGATGAGAGACCGTATGGCCGTATTGATATTTGTCAACAAAATCCTAAGGAAATAGATAGGCACTTAAGAATACTGAATGTCCGCTTTGGGTCGTAAGCGGTCATATTAAGTCTGTTATTTTTTGAATCCAACCAGTATTTCCCCTTAGCGGTTTAAATAATGACTGCTTACGGCCAAAAGCGGTCATTCGTTTACATCTCACGAGAATTATTATTATTTCGTTTCGTTCTTTTTGAGAAAAACACAAATGGCAATGCCAAAGGTCCAAATAAAAAAGCCATAATTACCCAAAATATTTGATTTGCCCCTCTTTGTCCCGCAATGAAATAAATTAATACCATTGAGGCCAAAGTTATAGCGATCATTACACCTATCATTTACCAAACTTAATCGTTTACCGGCCAATAGCGGTCATTTACTCAAATATATTTTTTGATATTAAAAATTCATTTGGTACATCTGCGTTTTTTCGCCCTGCAATGGCAAAATAATATAAAGGCTCTCCTTCAATGGAATAGCGATGTCGATATCGCTCGATATGATAAATATCCAGATATTCAGAAAATATCAGTTCTCTGATCATACGAGAAAATCCGGTATCGTCCGTCATATCAAAAAACGTTTCTTTAATATTAAATGCCACCCAACCTTCGCTTTTAATGATGTTAAATGCTTCGATAAACGCTTGGGCTGGGATGTCGTTAAATCCAAGTGCCGCCACAGTCACCATACAATCGAGATGCCACAACGATATGTCTTCACGCGTTTCATCATCAAGTTTGCAAAAATCTTCAATATAGTAAGCATCATAAAGACCCGGTCGATCACGAATCGTCGCTTCATATGCTTCCTGGATAATGTCGACCCCGATGAGTCTCGATACCCCGAACTTTTTAAGTTCCTCACCCATCATGCCGTTGCCAGCCCCTAGGTCGAGCACACGTAACTCAGAAAAGGTCTCGGCTGATTGATTAATTACAGAATGCAAAATAGAAGCGACTTTGCTGGGTGAGACGCATTTCAGTCGATCATAGAATACTTATTCGTATAAACCCGGAATATTGTAGATTTCATTATAGTCATGAAATCGTATCTTTCGTGACTCCACACCGTTTTGTAGGAAAAAGTAGGCTTCGTCTTGATTTAATGAGTGCGCTTCGCGTCTGGGGAATTGGATGCGGTGTCTTTGTCTGATTTTTCTTACCTTGTTGTTATTCTTTTCAACAGCTTAACATTTTAAAATGCCTATTTCATGTTCGCTCAGCTCCAAGCTTTTTGGTAACAATTAGACTATATTGTTAAGCCATGCTGCTAAATTTGCGAATGTCTGCTTTCGGCCA
>JBFGJY010000119.1:0-4099 GCA_041576975.1 Gammaproteobacteria bacterium
AACTGGTTTGAACTAGATTTTGAACGCGTTGCAAGCCGCTGTGTGCTCATTATAGCTATCGTTCTATTTATCACATTGTTTAGAAAATTTGGTTTTGGTTCTTGGCAAGAAATCGGATTTAGCTCTAATCAAAAACAATTTTGGAGAGAATTACTTAAAGGTTTTGGTGCAGGTATATTGATCATGAGCCCAGTTGTTGTCGGATTATTAATCTCTAAGAATAGAGTCATTGACTTAGATTGGGCTTGGTCGTCTAGTAATGTGTCTTTATTACTAATAACAGCTGTAGCGGCAGGACTTGTAATTGCCCTGATAGAAGAAACCTTATTTCGCGGCGCGATGCTCACAGCAATTCAGCGACAAAGCTCTAATTTGTTTGCGGTGTTTTCAACTAGTTTTTTATACGCATTTGTGCATTTTATAGAACCTAAAACTAATGTTGTTTCACACACACTGAATTGGTCGAGTGGTTTTATTTTATTAAAATATGCCTTTTTACCCTTACTTGAGCCAACTAAAATTGTTGACTCTTTCATCGCATTGTTTCTTGCAGGAGTACTTCTTGCAATAATTAAAATTCGAACTAATAGACTTGCTATTTGCATCGGAATTCATACTGGCTGGGTGTTTACTATAAAAATTTTCAAACGAGTCACCGATTCTAATACTTATTCAGAATATGCTTTTTTGACAGGTAGTTACGACAAAGTTATTGGTTATCTAGCTGCCATTTGTATAATTATTGCAATTGTTATTTGCATCAGAATGAAATATCGACCACAAAAATACTAGTGTTCATTTGTGTTTAATACGACTCGTTTCCAACCAATTAAATAAGCATCCAGCAGCCAAAATTGCTCAGCTTTTTTGGTATAAGAAATTTCGCGAGCAAACTCCCCGTTCCATTTGGCATTCAAATAATTTTGCTCAGCAAGTTGTAAGGTTGCTTGTTCTTCATTTATATCGATAACAACTGCTATGTGGCCTGTACCGAGGTATTCCTTTCCATATATTAATAGATCCCCACGTTGTGGCTTAATCAGCGAGCCATTTACTATGGTGCTAAACTTGTGTGATTGTCCAGTTATCGGATTAGTCACTTGAGCCAGATTCCAGATATCTGCTGCAATATCCACATCACCATAGACAACGCCGTATTCATGTAGCAACCAACGTCTTGCATATTCAACGCACTGCCACTTGATACCCGTATATATGCCCTCAAATTGATTGGGTTCATATATGACACAGTCCGAGTTACAGTTTGAATAAGCAGTAATGCCAGCAGGTGAACTTCCTAGCTCAAGCCCATAGCGAGTTTCGCAGTCAGTCTTGCATTGCAGCGGGGTAGATGGAGCTTCACCAAAATTTGCCGAATTACAAACTGCCAGAAAGAGAAAAACAAATTGGAGCCACTTAAACCAAATTTTGTACTTTTTAATCACGAATATATGCATCGATAAACATGTCAAATTTACGTGTATTTCGCCATTTTATTCGACTATCCTCTAAATCTAGCTAAAACTGATCTAATTTTATACAGCCTAAATACTAACGAGAAGATAAATATGGTGATGATCTTCAGCTGGATACTTAAGGTACAGTAAAAATTTCAGACACTATTCAAACTCGACAAATAGTTGTACAACTAGGGGACGAAATTTATTGAATTTTTTGGGTAGAATTGTTGTTTTAGCATAACGCTACATAATAGCAGGAGTAATTGTGGGTCTTAAAGTTAATTGTTCTGATCTTGCTGCGATCTTTGGCGTAAGCCAAGCAAAAATTGACGTATGGACAGAGCAAGGGTTGCCTTATTCCATTAAACCCAAAAAAACATCCACCCAGATTAGTAGTTCAAAAGATTATATTTTTGATACCACTGAAGTAATTGAATGGTGTATTAAAAATAAAATCTCCCTTTAAAATAAAATAAATACAGGACTCCTAGTAGAGGCCTTACGCTTTAACAATTTTACTTAAAATAAATTAATTATAAGAATGGGGTGAGCGATGGGGATCGAACCCACGACCACAGGAATCACAATCCTGCGCTCTACCAACTGAGCTACGCTCACCATTGAGGTGTAAATACTAACTTATTTAATGCTCTTAGTGCTATGTCACCGTTTAGAGAAACTCATGACCTTGTTATATCTGCGGCAAGCCTCAAATTCGACATATATCAAACTTCGACCTAGAGGTATCTATCAAAATGAATTATTGGGACGTCCGGCAGGATTTGAACCAACTCATTACAAGTTCTCACTACTAATGGTGCGCCTGGAGATTTCGCAAGCCTCTAGAGTTGCTAAGACAGTAGTTAGAATCTTGCACTTTAACAAGTATGTATCGCTTCACGACAGATTAATTTGCGTGTACTATCCACACGCAAGCGTGGCGCACCCGAGAGGACTTGAACCAACCCTTTGCAAATTTGTATGTAAGTGGCGCGCCCGAGAGGACTTGAACCTCTAACCCTCGGCTTAGAAGGCCGATGCTCTATCCGGTTGAGCTACGGGCGCTTTTTTACTGGCGCTAGTGTAGCATTTGAAATCACCTAGAGTGAATGTGTGCTAATAAATCTAAGTATCGAATGCTAATCAAGTTACTTGATATAATGCCAGCAAATTTAATCCATTATAAAAAATGAAAATGGTTTGCATTTAAACTAAGCAAATTGAAATGAGTAAATGATTTAATGCAAGTCTGAATAAAATTTATCCCGATTTTTTCAGGTCACGCTACTTAAATAGTTTGATATTTGCTACGCTTCGTTTTCGATGACTACGTCATTAAGTAATTCATCTTTGCTTTAACAACCCACGTTTATTTAAGCCAGCGACGCATCTGACTACTAAGGATAGCGAAAATGCAGATATTGCAGGAACAAATATCTGTCCTGCACTGTACGGAGGTTCTGATAATTCAGATCTACCTTAATATGAAACTGCTTAATCGATAATGCGAAGATTAAAAGCTAGACTTACCACGTTGTATCCAGGCATGTTGAATACGCGCAATTTTAGTTGGCAATAGAAGGAAATAGTCATATTTGATATTGGGAAAGCTTAGTGATAGCTGTTTATTTGATAAGAAACGTGGCTCTATCTCTCTTAAAAAACCTAATAACATTCCTAGAACAAACATGAAAGCCAGAATTGGCAAAGCAAGAGCAGATAGCAAAAACAACCCGCTTATCGTAAAAATTTTTGCTATATTGATCATACTGTAAGATATCCACTTCATATTCGCTATCTTCCCTGTTCTTGCTAATAATTTTGACTGAATGCCTGGGTGAAAGTTTTGATTGGCTTCAAAAAATAACCATATAATAAGGGCCTTTTATCGGTTAAGCGTACACTTGGCTCTTTAATTGGATATTTATTTTTATATGCTTTATTAATTAAATTAATAGCTATAATTTCGTTCAAATAGCTGCAACTTGAGTGATGTCTACGCTGATACCTTATTTAATAAAGCTATTATCGGTATTGCCACTCCGAATTTTGTACGGCTTAACGTGGCTATTATATTTCTTGCTGTTTTATGTCTTTCGAGTGCGCAAGCAACTCACATTACAAAATCTTAAAGCATCATTTTCAGAATACTCTGAGTTTGAATGTTTGCAGCTAGCCAAGAATCATTACAAAAGTGCATGCATGGTTATTGCAGAGACGATTAAGTCATTTAGTTTAAGTAAGCAGCAGATAAAACAACGAGTAGAGTTTAAAAATTTAGAAATTTTAGAAAAGTATTTATCGAAGGATCAGTCAGTAATTGTTGTAACGGCACATTACTGTAATATGGAGTGGGCATTATTGGCATGTGCACAGCATATGAATTATCCAGTAGATACAATTTACCGCACTCAACGCGTGTCTTGGCTTGAAAAATTATTTTATGAATTACGCACTCGCTTTGGCATCACACCTCTTTCCATGGAAAACTGTATCGGAGAATCACTTAAACGATCAAAAATTACAAGAATAATTACCATGGCGGCAGACCAATCTCCTAAGATAAATGATGTTCTATACTGGCAAACTTTTTTAAATCGTGAGACTGCATTTCATACGGGTACTGAAAAAATTGCGAA
>JBFGJY010000120.1:0-4026 GCA_041576975.1 Gammaproteobacteria bacterium
CAAAAACGTCTAAAGCTGCCCCTGCAAGTTTGTCATTTTGTAGTGCATTGCATAGGGCTTGCTCCTCGACAAGTGCACCTCTCGCACAGTTGATTAGATACGCACTTTGCTTCATCAATGCGATACGCTCAGCATTGATCAAGCCTGTAGTTTTAGGTGTAGTTGGGCAGTGCAGGCTAATGTAATCTGATTGTGTTAATAGCTCATCTAGGTCAATTTGTTCAATGTTATGTTCGATAAATATTTCTTGAGCCACGAAGGGATCATAGGCGATGACATGCATATGTAGACCTAAACCACGACTTGCGACGAGGCGACCGATTGTTCCATAACCAATAACACCCAGAGTTTTGTTTGTTAATTCTGATCCTAAGAATTTTTTTCGCTCCCATTCGCCTTCGCGTACCGATCGATCTGCACTAGGCAAATGACGACTTAGCGATAATATATGCGCGATGGTAAGCTCTGCTGTGGTAGTCGCATTGGCATCTGGTGTATTCAAAACTACGATGCCATGCCTTGTAGAAGCTTCAATATCGATGTTATCGACACCAATACCCGCACGGCCGATTACCTCTAATTTCTTTCCAGCTTCTATAATCGAGGATGTAATCTTAGTGGCGCTGCGAACGATTACACCTTCATATACACCTATAATTTCGCAGAGCTTCTGTTCGCTTAAACCTATGCGAACGTCGACAGCTAGATCATTGCCATTTCGCAAACACTCGATTCCCTCTTCAGCAATTTGATCAGCAACAAGTACTTTTTTCATTTCTTCGCAATAGTCACTAATGCTGATTCTAGGTCACTCCGAATGTCGTCAATGTTTTCTAAGCCTACCGAAATACGAATAAGATTATCGTTGATACCCGCTTGCTTGCGTTGTTTTGGTGAAAGCCGGCTGTGAGTTGTTGAGGCAGGATGAGTAATAGTAGATTTTGTATCACCAAGATTGGCAGTGATTGAAAATAATTTCGTATTATCGATTACAGACCAAGCTTCAGCCTGTCCACCATTAACTTCAAAGGCGATGGTTGCACCTGCAGCTTTTTGCTGCTGCTTTGCAAGCGAATGTTGTGAATGTGTTGGCAAGTCAGGGTAATAGACTTTTTGTACACAAGGGTGTTTATCTAGCCAGTACGCCAGTTTCTTAGCTTGATTGCAATGTGCTTGCACACGTAATTCAAGTGTTTCTAATCCTTTCAATGCAACCCAAGCATTAAATGGACTCATAGTTGCTCCAGTGGTACGCAAAGTTGAGTAGATTTCATTCCATAGTTCTTCGTCGTTGCCAATAATTGCTCCTCCCATACAACGCCCTTGTCCGTCAATATATTTTGTGGTGGAGTGAATGACAATATCAGCATTGAGCAACAACGGATTCTGTAAAATAGGGGTACAGTAAGTATTGTCTACAACAAGTAAACAATTCTTCGTATGCGCGAGGTCTGCTAAAGCCCGAATATCTGCTATCTCCATCAAGGGATTAGAAGGCGTTTCAAGGAATAGCAATTGTGTCTTATCACTAATTGCATTTTCCCATGCGTTAAGATCGGATAACGAAACGAAAGTTGAGCTAACACCAAACTTTGCAAGAAAATTTGTAAAGAGTAGGGTAGTGCTGCCAAATTGAGAAAGCGAAGACACGATATGGTCTCCTTGCTTTAATAAAGCTAAACACATCGTTAATATTGCCGACATTCCAGTTGCAGAGGCAACGCACCACTGCCCATGCTCAAGTGCAGCAATTCTTTCTTCAAATATATGTACTGTAGGATTGCCAAAACGGGAATAGACGTAACCTGGTTCTTCACCCTGAAATCGTGCTGCTGCCTGAGCTGCATTATTGAATCGAAAGCTTGAACTAAGATATAAGGCTTCACTTTGTGCGCCTATTTCATCAATGAATGAGCCTGCACGAATTGCATTTGTTTGTAATGCATAATCTTGCTTATTGAACGTTTGTGCCATCGATTTTATGTGTATCTTAAGAACAGGTTTTACGACAGAGAAGAGCTAATATAGCGAGCAAGTGTTATAGCACCATATGTTGAAGGGTGTATCTTTCCATTTGCGTAGCGTTCGATAATTGGTTGAATGCTATATCCTACATTTATACCGATTTCTTTAGCGCGCCTGGTAATCTGCTCAACAAATTCCAAGTTCATTGCAATTGATTGGCTAATGCGACAATCAATATTCTTAAGGTTGCTAAATAGCTCTTCACAGGCGAGCTGCTTTTTACGAAGTAACTTAGCGTGAAAACTACGAGTTTTTAGTCCAAAAATCGCAAGGCCCACATTCCATTGTAAGGCATTTAAGTCTAGCTTTTTTTTATCAAAGGCCTGTGCTAATTCGTCCATAAAATTTAGCATCGGCTCAGCAGTATCTAAAAACTGTCCCATAACAAATAATTTTTTACCAGCAGCAATAAATTTATCCGTAATTCGATCTGCCTCTCCCTCACGCGTATGTATTCCAATGACACCAAGATCAAAATCAAATTCACTGGATGATGCAAGATACTCAAGCACATCCACAACGCACGAGCGATACTGTGCGCCACTTGGTGCTCTATCAAATGGTTTACCAACTAAAACAACACGACGAACTCCTTCAATCCAGAGTTTCTTAAACGCATCATGCTGTTGCTTTGGTGTTTGATAAACCACTATACGATGAGGAGTAAGTTCATCGCCGTGGCCATTTAAACGTGATTTTAAATAGGTAGCGTATTCAAAAGTATCATGGCGCTCCAAGGGAATTTCTTTATGCAAAGCTTTTTCACCATATTCGAAATGGTCTAAATCTGCATGGTGAAATCCTGCAATATCGAGATTGGATTGTGTAAACAACCTAACAATCTCTTCTCCTTCTTGCATGGGGACGCTCGCCAGATTAGTGCCATCACCGCGAAAGGCTTGTTTTAAAGGCGGTGGATTTTCTATCCATAGTTTACTTGACATCGTACTTTCCTTTACAAAAACAGGCGAAAATTGCTCGTTCAGATGTTTAGTTTGAGTGTCAGGTAATTTGCTGTTGTGCGTAAGTCTGTCGTACAAATTCTTTGGTAAACAATCCCGTTACTAACTGCAAAAACTCTATGTCACATTCCGCGTTAGCAGCATCAATAATCTCTTTGAAATCGGGATTGTTAGTTTTGCTATCTTGGTAATACCCTTGTAAAGAATCTTTTGCATCTGGAAGTAACTGCTGTGCTAGTTCTTCAGGCGTTGTATCGCTCGCAGTATTAGTATGTTTATCCAAGTTTTGTGCAAGACCATTAACCAATAAATTGTCAATTAACGATTTATCTAAACCAGGGTGCAACAATGCTTCTGCGCAGGCTAGCGCAGCGGTGGCAATATCACGTGTGAACGCTATGGAAGTATAGCCTTTAGGCGTAACCGAATCTGAACCACTGTTAGTGCGCTGCTTAAAAGCAATCCAGTTAGAAATATTAAAACTAAATGACATAATGTCATCCTCCATGCTTCTAAATATTAATTACGTTGATTCGGCCTAGAAGCATAAGGACGATCAGCGCTTTAGCAGTATTTTGTTGTCGCACTGCAAGTTGTTGATTAAATCAGCGACATATAAAAAAACCCGCTTTAGTTGCTACTAAAGCGGGTTTTAACCAATCTTTAACGCTTTAGCTGTACTTTTTTTGCGCCCGCAATCTGAAGCTCAAATCGGCGCTAAGTAAAAGCTAATACATATATAAATTTTTGTCAATGATAGATTTAGACACAAGTCCCATAACGAAAGATAATATTGGTCAGTAGAGAGGCCCTTGGCAGTAGAAAGTTGCAATAATGATTAGGCACGGCGCAGGATTGGATTCGAGCCAGCTCAATCTTGTTTACGAGCTGATTTTAGATTAATTTATTCAATTAAAATTCGTATTCCAAGCTCCATTTAAGTGTAGTGTGAGGGGTATTACTGTTTAGACCTATAAATAGACCTAAACCAACACTGAGAAGTTGACGATCTTCATCATCGCCAAGCACTTGATTAAAG
>JBFGJY010000121.1:0-3795 GCA_041576975.1 Gammaproteobacteria bacterium
CATGCAAATTCTTTCACCGCTTGCAGAAAAAGGGTATGCCGATGCGCAACATCGTTGTGCAATTATGTATCAAAATGGTTTAGGGGTTGCTGTGAATCCGAAGGCTGCACTTAAATGGATGAAAACCGCAGCAGAACAAGGTCATGCACTTGCACAACACGGCTTGGGATTTATGTATATGGAAGGTGATTGCGCAGAAATAATTGGCGAAGAAGCGGTAAATTGGTTTACTAAAGCAGCTGAACAAGGATTGCAGGGATCACAAACTACACTCGCAATGATGTATGAAGAAGGTCGTGGTGTAGAACAGGACTTAGAAAAAGCAAAACAGTGGTATGCCAAAGCAGGATTTTCACCCGAAGAAATATAATTTCGATTAATTTTATTTACATAGTTTTATGCGACCTGCACATTTACTAGTTGTTCTCGAGAAAGAATTTGATGGTGCTGAATCTGGGCATCACACTCCAGTAATGTTGTGGGGGCCGCCGGGAGTGGGCAAGTCGCAAATAGTTGCACAGGTTGCGAAAAAGAATAATGTCGAAGTGATCGACATACGTTTATCGCAAATGGAACCTAGTGATTTACGTGGAATTCCATTTCGTGAAAACGACACCGTAGAGTGGGCAGTGCCCGCTATGTTGCCAGATGTAGCAAGACATGGAGACAGCGGCATTCTTTTTTTAGATGAAATTACCTCAGCAGCGCCGAGTGTTTCCGCAGCAGCTTATCAACTTATTTTGGATCGTCGCTTGGGACAATATCGAGTACCAAAAGCTTGGGCGATCTTTGCGGCAGGTAATCGCCAGGGGGATCGTGGTGTCACCTATACCATGCCGGCACCGTTAGCCAATCGATTTTCACATTTTGAAGTGGATATCAACCTAGATGATTGGGTGGCATGGGCATATGTCAATCATATTGATGAAAGAGTTATTGCTTTTTTGCGTTTTCGACCCGACTTATTATTTGATTTTGATCCTGCACATAATCCGGTTGCCTTTCCATCGCCTCGTTCTTGGGAATTCGCGCATCGCGCCTTACAAAAATTTTCACAACGACCCGATCTATTAACTGGTGCATTGCAAGCCTGTGTGGGCCTTGCGGCAGGCGTTGAATTGAATGCATTTATTTCTAATATAGATCAAATGCCAGATCTTGAGGCAATTATTCGTGGTGAAGACGTCGCTACTCCACAAGAAATAGATTTGCAGTACGCGGTGGCTTCAGCGCTTGTAGGCCGAGCAATACGAGTTAAAAAAACAAAACATGCCGATGCGGTGCATGGCAATATTTTGAATTATGCCGGCCGTTTCCCGCAACGAGAAATGGGCGTAATGATGGTTTCGGACATGCACCGTGCTATAGGTGAAGATCTTTTTAGTCTGCCGGAATTTACCACTTGGGCAGATAAAATTGCTGACATCATGATCTATGATCAGCCTGATTAAACCTTTATGTGGCACCATGCGTGGTTGATTCAGAAATTCAGAATAAACTTGCAGCAGCAAGAACACGTTTAATATTAGACAAACCTTTTTTAGGCGCTTTAGTTTTGCGCCTTCCTTTAGTGGCAGCGAACCCCAAGTGGTGTAAAACCGCCGCTACCGATGCACGAAAGTTCTATTACAACCAAGCTTACATTGATGCACTTAATATTGAAGAAACACAATTTGTGTTAGCCAAGCAAGCATTACATTGTGCATTATCACACTTTGCGCGCAGACAACATCGTATCAAGTACCGTTGGGAATTATCTTGTGATTACGCGGTAAATCTATTGTTGATCAAGGATGGTTTAAGGTCTCCGCCTGGAACATTAGTGGAGGATAGTTTTGAAGGCATGATTGCAGAAGAGATCTATCACTACATCGATGAGTTTGATAACGACGATGCAGAGTTAGAAAAACAAAGTAATAACACTGATGATGGCACCCATGAACCAATGCAACATGAAGGTGATCAATCTCAAAATCAGCAAGCGCAAGACTCTTCCAAAATTAATCCCGACGATGACACCAATCAAACAAAAGGCCTTGCGAAGCGACCGGCAGAATTAACTCTACAGGAACAAGATGAGTTATCCATACAGTGGCAACAGCGTCTTGCGGGCGCAGCCCAACAAGCGATGCAAGCCGGAAAATTGGGTGGTTCCATGGCGCGTATGGTAGATTTTATGTTGCAGCCTAAATTGCCATGGCGCATGTTGCTAGCGCGTTATATGACTGCAAGTGCGCGCGATGATTACAGTTATTCAAGACCATCGTCGCGTCGTGGAGGCCCTGCGATCTTTCCAAGTTTACGCAGCACTCAAATAAATGTAGCAGTGGGGATTGATATCAGCGGTTCTGTCGATGACAAAGATATGAATGAATTTATTTCTGAAGTCGATGCAATTCGAGGCAATATGCGCGCACGGATTACCTTATTACCCTGTGATGCCGCACTCGCAGAAGGTGCACCATGGATATTTGAACCTTGGGAAGATGTGATTTTGCCCACCGTATTTAAAGGTGGTGGTGGTACGAATTTTTGCCCAGTATTTGAGTGGTTAGATCTACAAGATCAACATCCAGATTTACTTGTTTATTTTACAGATTGCCAAGGAACTTTTCCTGAGGTGATGCCAAACTATCCTGTAATTTGGCTCGTCAAAGGTAAGCAACCCGTTCCTTGGGGGCAAAGGATTCAACTTAATTAACCCGCATGTTGTATGCGAGTCCCGAAATTTTGAGTTAGAGATCGCTTTTCCTGGCGTCGCTTTGGACTGAAAGGCATAGCTTTAGCTATGGCTTGAAGGAAAAGCAAGCCAGGTGAAGTGAGATCCAGTCAAAAACCGGACAGCGTATACGAAACATAAACTATGTTTTTAAAAAATTTATATATCATCTATTTAATCAAACGATTGCTATTTCTAACGAGCGATCTCATGCAATATGCGGGTTAACATGGAACTTTCCAATGAGGATCAATTACGCCTCAATGTTTTAGTTACACAACCATTGCAAGCGATACGCATTGATGAATCACGCATGTGCGTGTACGCACTTACGGAAAAAGGCGAAGCGGTAGTGCACCTTAATCCCACCTGTAAAGATGAAAAATACATTCGCATTATTCGACAGTTTCTATCTACCCATTATTTAGGCTCACCGGGCGGATATCCTGTATTTTTAAGACGTTGGACAAGAATGGGTCAAACGCGTGATGATAGTTTAGAAAAGTTATTACTTATAGGTGAACCCGAGGCCGTAGCCGCAGTAGTACACGCGTCTGGGCTTACCAATGAATTAGCGCGCAGAGCTTGGTGGTCAAGTACGAGTGCAGAAAACGCAAGGCGTATGCTCGAAAAAGAAAGTGTCGTAAAAGGGACTATGGGTTCTGAGCTAGCACAATTTCTAGTAGAATTTTTGCCATTTGAAGAGGAACAAAAATCCATCATAGATAGCGTTCGACTCGTACTGCAGCCTGAATTAATTAGTGATGCAATGCGAAAAGATATATGGAATCGAGGTAAGCGTAAAAATTCCTACTATGTAGGATTTTTGCAACAAACCCCAAATGACTTGCCAATTGACATTGCACCGCATAAAAAATGGGAAGCTTTAGCAAAAGCCTTACAAATTGAAAATGTTCGAGGTAATGAACTTGCAAAACTACTTTGTCATACCCTGAGCCCCGATGGGCAAGCATTTTTATATACGGCGGATTTAGTATTGCAAAAACCTAATGATCAAGATGTCGTAGTTGCACTTCTTAATGCAATTGGGAGTTACTTTAAAGAAATTAATGCAG
>JBFGJY010000122.1:0-3738 GCA_041576975.1 Gammaproteobacteria bacterium
GATTCCATCTTCATCAGCAAATGTATCTAGTCCTCCAGCAAGTGTTATCGCTTGCACAACATCCATGTAGCTACCAACAATAAATTTTCCAGGTTGTTTTACTTTTCCATTAACATATATTGTGTAGCCAGAAACTGTATTGATTGAGACAGTCACTACGGCCTCAGGAATATATTGTTGTACTCGGGCTGTAATTTCCTTTTCAACTTCTGCTGGAGTTTTACCTGCTACTTGCACATTTCCGGCTAAGGGAAATGATATTCCCCCATCTGGGCGTACCAGCACTTCACGCTGTAATTCTTCTTCTTTCCATACCGAAATAAATAGAACATCTTCTGGTCCAATTCTGTAATCACTAGGAATTGTTGATGCCCCAGTAAACTTTTCTGCACTTGCAGAAGAAATAAGAACAAATGACAAGAAAATCAATACAAAAAAGTTTCTATCTAATCTTAGGTGCATATGCTGATTTGTCTTTAAAGCCAAACTTACGCCATGAAATATCATAACTTACTCCTTGAAGCCCTCTCTTATTTCTTATCAACGCCCTGTCCAATTACGTAGCAAAGCCAAATGCCTCACAATCTGAATAAGCAACAATTAAATAGAATCTCGCTTATCATTGGTAATTGTATTCGTTTGAGCAGATACCGAATAGCTTAGTTCATTGATTCTATTATCATGCTGTGAAATTACTAGAGCCCCAACTCTCTCCAAACCTAAAATCCACCAAAAAATGCCTGGAATCGATACCATTATTTATGTGTGGAACAGCCCTAGTATAGTAGATTCGTTACAATAATTTGGTTGTGAGGTTCTTCACATAGCCCCAGAATTTATACATGTACTTGATGGCCTAGAGGAAACACATGCCAATAATCTACTAGTATTTGTAAGGTTATTACAAGCTTAATTAAAATTGATATGGCTGATCTCTATATATTAAAATACTGAACATTGAGAAGGATTTCAGGAAAGATCCTAGTTAATTACAGCATCATTCCATAACCAAGCAGCTCCTCGTACACCACTAGAATCACCAAATTTTGGTGGAACCAGTTCTGTACGTACACCATCCGAAAAAATCCACAGCTGTCATAATTCAGGAATATTCTTATATAAACGTGTGATGTTAGACATACCTCCTCCCAAAATGATGGAATCTGGGTCTAGAAGGTTAATAACATGAGCCAAGCTTCTTGCCATACGATGTTCGTAGCGAACCAACACATTTTCTGCCGAAGAATTTCCCTCTCCAGCAAGCGCATCAATTTTTTCTGTGCTCATTTTATTCTGAGTTATACGTTCGAAATCATTTTCTAAACCAGGACCTGATAAAAAAGTTTCTATACAACCCTGTTGGCCACACCAACATTTAGTTAATGCAAGCTCGTTGGTCTCAGGCCATGGCAACGAATTGTGTCCCCATTCACCGGCAATAGCATTACAACCAGTTAACACTTGCTTGTTAACTATAATTCCTGCACCCACACCGGTACCGATAATCACGCCAAATACAACTTTAGCTTCTTGTGCGGCTCCATCGATGGCTTCCGACAAGGCAAAACAATTTGCATCATTACTCATGCGAATTTCGCTATTTAGAGCTGTTTCTAGATCTTGTTTAAATGGCTTGTGATTAAGACAGACGGTATTTGAATTTCGCAACAGCCCCGAGGCAGGCGACAAGGATCCTGGTGTACAAACTCCAATGGAACATTTTTCATTAACCGCTTCTTCTGCTTCAAATATCAGCAAGACAATGGCTTTAATAATTGCATTATAATTATTTTGCGGTGTGGTTATACGCTTGCGAAAGACTTCTACAGCACCATCATTGATCACCAAGACTTCAATCTTGGTACCCCCTAAATCAATTCCTAAACGTATAGTAAACTCCGTGAGTTATTTTTTACCTGACCAAAGTGTTTCTTGTTGGCCTGCATGCGTAGATAAAACTCTACATGCCACAAACAGAAAGTCAGATAAGCGATTCAAATAAATTTGAATATTGTTGTTAATTTTTTGTTGTTGGCTCAACATCACGACACTGCGTTCTGCACGTCGACATATCGCACGTGCCAAATGACAAGTAGAAGCTGCACGCCCTCCACCCGGTAAGATAAAATTTTTTAGCGGTGGAAGACTCTGATTAAAAGTATCTATTTGTTGTTCTAATTGAATAACCATGTCTGCATTGACAAATTTTAATTCAGAATTATTTAATTCTGCGCCTAAATTAAAAAGCTGATGCTGAATTTGAATTAGGCTATCTTTTAGGTCTGTTGGCACATTATGTGCAAGTATCATTCCTATAACCGAATTAAGTTCATCGACATTACCTATCGCTTGTATTTCAGGGCAATCTTTACGCACACGTTTACCACCCGATAAACCGGTCTCACCTTTATCTCCGGTTTTTGTATAAACTTTTGTGATACGATTGATCACTATAATTTTACCTTAAGGCCTGCAAATACCATGGTGCCCAGTGTTTCAAACCCAAACACATCTTGATAATCATCATCTAATAAGTTATCAACACGTGCATACAAGCTAATAGACTTATTTACGTTATACGAAGTACTCACATTTACTAATGTGTAGTCATTCAATTTGATCTCCTGTGCAGGAAATGTGGAAAAATCAAAATCAGATTGCTCATCAACATAATTTACTTCAAGATTTATATTTCCTTTATTAGATGGAAAGTAATAATTAAAGTTTAAGCTTGCTGCATTCTGTGGTCTGCGAATTTCTCGCTTTTGCTTTCCATCTTCATCGGGCTGTGTTGAGTCAACATAGGTATAAGACCCCCTAAGAGCAATTTGATCAAATAATTTTGTGTCAATATAGGCTTCGAAACCGTTACGTTCACTTCTACCTTCACTATTTATAGTCGAAGGGATGGGAAAAAATATGCTTACGATTTCATCCTTAAGATCCTCCCAAAAAAACGTCGCACCTACACGGGTGGTATCATTAAACAGTGTTTGGTCAAAGCCAAATTCCCAAGCCTCAGATTTTTCTGGTTTTAAATCTGGATTCCCGATAAAGGAATTCGGGAAAAAACCAAATAACTCAGTAAAGGTTGGGTACTTTACCCCAGTGCCATACGCAGCACGAATTTTTGTGTTCATTTTAGAAAAATTATACGCGGAAGAAAGCCGATATGTGTCTGTGTCAAGAAAATCATCATTATCATCTTTTCTTATCGCTGCAGAAAGAAAGAGACGATCCCATGCACCAACTCTATACTCAGCCACATAAGCATATTTTGTTAGTTCCTGATTTTGGTTTGGATCCCCAAACATTGTAGTTGACCCTCTTTGGCGAAATCTCTCCTCTTCACGCTCAAGTAAAAAAGTGAACTCATGTTCTGTTCTAGGCCACATGGGCATACTGAATTTAATGTTTGATTGATAATCAAATTTAAGTTTTTCACCTTCCGTGCGTGTGTTACTAAATGTGTCATTATTACGATTGCGAGTGTCCGTAAGTGAGGTACTGAATGTATGTATCCATTTTTCATTTAACGTGGCAATCTTTAAGAATGAACGGCCATAAAATTGATCTACCTTAGTTTTGTTTTCTGCATCAATAGGAGGACCCAACGCAGATGAATCAAACTCGTTTTCAGCATCGGTATTTCTTGCGTTCAAACCAACTTCAATGATGTCATTGAAATAATACGTTCCATTGAACGTTAGACTGATGTTGTCGTAACCGTCATTTTCA
>JBFGJY010000123.1:0-3630 GCA_041576975.1 Gammaproteobacteria bacterium
AAAAAATCGGCATGAATAATTTTTTTATCACAGTTTGGATTCCATAATTTTGGATGATATTCAACCATGTCAAATCCTAAAGTGATGACGACATCTGCTTCATCAATTAAGAAAGACATGCGATCACGACTACCTAAACCAATTGTAAATAAACATTGTTCGGAGTCTTTATCGACACAGCCTTTTGCCATGAAGGTGCTCATCACACCAATCTTCGTAAACTCACAAAACTGACGTAACTCTTCACTTGCACCCGTGCGCACACAACCGTTTCCCGCCAAGATTATTGGGCGTTTACTTGTTGCAATCATTTCAAAGGCATTATCAATTACGGTTTCATCTGGAACAGATCGCATGTAACGCTGAGGTACCATTGGTTGAGCCGTGGTGTCTTCCTTGGCAAGATCCTCGGGTAACTCGATATGCACAGCGCCAGGCTTTTCTGAGCGTGCAATCCGCACCGCCTTGCGCACGATCTCAGGGATGGTTTCGGGATGTAACACAGTAGTAGCCCATTTGGTGACGGGCTCAAACATTTTCACCACATCCATAATTTGGTGGGATTCTTTATGCAAACGTAGTGTTGAGCCCTGGCCTGTCAACACCAGCATGGGTGCACGATCCATATTGGAATCTGCAACACCAGTAATTAAATTAGTAGCACCAGGACCGAGTGTGCCTAAACAACCCGCAGGATTCCCGGTTAAACGGCCATAAATCTCGGCCATGAAGGCTGCACCTTGTTCATGACGCGTAAGAATAAATTTGATCTTGTTAGAGTCTTCGAGAGAAATCATAAAGTCGGCATTCTCTTCTCCCGGAACACCGAATATATATTCAATATTCTCTTCTTCTAAACATTTAACAAATAAATCTGACGCTTTCATCTTAGCCCCCTGACAATGTTATTGATTTAAAATTTTTATTTTGTCTTATAAAATTTAATCTTTTATTTTTATTATATTTTGCCTGAGTAGACCAAAATATTGGGTATTTCTTACAACAAGCTTAAGTCTACCCTGCCTAATTCTTATACGCCCCTATTTAGTAATGAATATAAGCATTCTCTAAAATAACTAACGACAATTCATTGGCAACATAACTACTTGACCTGTTTATTGTGTAGTCCACTTGCGTGATAATGCCTTGAAAGAATTTGCTTTGCTTTCCGTTCATCTATCCCATGCACAAAGTTAATAATAATTTATAAGGGAAGATACATCATGGCTGAATTACCCGTTTTCTTGATTCGATTCCTTGAGATCGCAGCCCTATTATTTATTTTTGCAATAGGTGTTCTGGTGCTAGTCGTTATCGCTTTGTACATCATTGACAAATCTCAGCGCGCTCAAGCCATTCGCCATAATTTCCCTGTCATTGGACGATTTCGTTATTTCTTTGAAGAGTTGGGCGAGTTCTTTCGACAATACTTTTTTGCAATGGATCGAGAAGAACTACCATTTAATAGAGCAGAACGTTCATGGGTCTACCGCGCGGCAAAAAATATCGACAATACGACAGCATTCGGTTCAACACGTGATTTACGTCCAACAGGGACAGTGTTATTTGTAAATTGCCCATTTCCTACATTGGATGAAGACGCAGTGCCCACCAGCGATGTAACTATCGGTCCCTACGCAGAACACCCTTATACTACAAATTCCATTTTTAATATCTCGGGCATGAGTTTTGGTGCCATTTCCAAACCCGCAGTACTCGCACTTTCTAATGGCGCACGTATGGCAGGATGCTGGATGAATACAGGAGAAGGCGGCTTATCACCTTATCACTTAGAAGGCGGAGCAGACATTGTTTTTCAAATTGGCACTGCAAAATACGGTGTTAGAGATCCTGAAGGAAATCTAAGCGATGACAAATTACGTGAAGTTGCTGCACACGAACAAGTAAAAATGTTTGAGATTAAATTAAGCCAAGGTGCCAAACCTGGAAAAGGCGGCATTTTACCTGGAGGCAAAGTAACACAAGAAATTTCTGAAATTCGTGGGATACCAATAGGCTCAGATTCTATCAGCCCAAACCGTCATCCCGAAGTTGATTCAGTGGAGGATATCTTAGATCTAATTGAGCGAGTTCGTAAGGTTTCTGGTAAACCCACTGGGTTTAAAACTGTTGTAGGTGCTTATGGTTGGATTGATAATCTCGCGGATGCCATAACAAAACGCGGCATTGAATCTGCCCCAGATTTTATTACCGTAGACAGTGCCGATGGCGGCACTGGTGCCGCACCCATGAGCTTAATTGACTACATGGGCCTGCCTTTAAAAGAAAGCCTACCACTGGTCATAGACCGCTTAAAAATTCATGGATTACATGAACGCATTAAGGTTATTGCCTCGGGAAAATTGATTACACCTGCAGAAGTAGCATGGGCGTTTGCGGTAGGTGCTGATTTTGTGGTCTCGGCACGCGGGTTTATGTTTTCTTTAGGTTGTATTCAAGCCTTGCAATGTAATAAAAATACCTGCCCCACCGGTATTACTACACACGATAAAAAACTTCAAACTGGCTTAGATCCCATATTAAAGGCAGAACGTGTAAGGAATTATGCACAAAACATGGTGCATGAGGTAGGTGTGATTGCGCATTCATGCGGAGTGCATGAACCACGACAATTACGGCGCTTTCATGCGCGCATGGTATGTCCTGATGGCAAGTCCGTGCCATTAGATGAGTTGTACCCAGAACCAATTCCAACATAAAAAGTTTTTGACACAAAGTCATTACAAACTAGGAGACTCTACATGTCAGCATTAGTAGCAACTGCAAATTCGTTACAAAATATTTTAGATAAATTTCGAGCCATTGATTTTCTTGGACCTCTTGCACTGCGCTTGTATCTTGCACCTATCTTCATTGCCGTTGGTTTGCATAAATTTATGCACCTTGAAGACATTGCCAGCTGGTTTGGAAATCCCGATTGGGGGCTTGGCTTACCTGCACCGATGTTAATGGCAGTCCTTGCAGCTTCAGCAGAGTTGTTTGGTGGTATTGCGCTTTTATTTGGGCTCGCCGTACGTTGGTTTGCAATTCCACTGATGATCACCATGCTGGTTGCCATCTTTGCGGTGCACTGGGATAAGGGTTGGTTTGCCATTGCACCGGGCGATCCAGCCACAAGCACCGCAAAACCGCTGGCATCACTAGGTATTCCTGCTGCAAAACATAGCTTGGAAAATAGTGAAGAAGTGGGCAAACGACTGAGTGCGGCAAAATCATTATTGAAAAAACACGGAGACTACAGTTGGTTAACCGAGAAAGGTAATTTTGTAGTCCTTAATAATGGTATCGAGTTTGCGGTTACCTATTTCATTATGCTGTTGGTATTGTTCTTCATCGGGGCCGGTAAATACTTAAGTGTGGACTATTGGATCGCTAAGTGTTGTAGAGAATAAGCCAAATACTTCGTCACTAAGGTACCAGCAAGATGTTTGCCTTAGTTGCATTCTCAACACTGTTATTGGTGGGTCTGCTTGTAGAACCACTTGCACAGCGTATTTATTTACCTTTCAGCGTGCTGTTAGTCATAGTTGGGTTCATTGGCTCAGAAGTAATTGTACAGCTGGGCTATGACACGGGATTAAGGTGGCATCACTTTACGGAACTAATCCT
>JBFGJY010000124.1:0-3559 GCA_041576975.1 Gammaproteobacteria bacterium
AATTGATGCAATCTGCCAGTGATGATTGTCCGCCTGAACATATGGATGCAGAAGATCCACTTTTTATTTTATACACCTCAGGATCGACAGGGAAACCTAAAGGCGTATTGCATACCACAGGTGGTTATCTTTTGTTTGCTGCGATCACTCATAAATATGTGTTTGATTATCAAGACGGAGAAGTTTATTGGTGCACAGCAGATGTTGGCTGGGTCACCGGACATACTTATATCGTGTATGGACCTCTATGCAATGGTGCGATCACCATGATGTTTGAAGGTGTGCCGAATTACCCAGATGGCAGTCGTTTTTGGCAAGTGTGTGACAAACACAACGTAGCCATTTTTTATACTGCACCCACTGCGATACGCGCCTTAATGAGTCTTGGCAATGATCCAGTTAAAAAAACCAGCCGTAAAAGCTTACGTCTGTTAGGAACAGTAGGAGAACCTATTAACCCCGAGGCTTGGGAGTGGTATTACCATGTGGTAGGTGATAGCCGTTGTCCAATTGTAGATACCTGGTGGCAAACTGAAACAGGGGGACAGCTTATTACGCCGTTACCTGGTGCTACAGATCTAAAACCCGGTTCGGCAAGCAAACCATTCTTTGGAATTCAGCCAGCAATTGTCGATGAGAATGGCAAAGAACTTGAGGGTGAGTGTCAAGGTAATTTAGTCATAAAGTACCCTTGGCCCGGACAAATGCGCACTGTATATGGGGATCATCAACGTTTTATTGATACGTATTTTTCCCAATATCCTGGCATGTATTTCAGTGGTGATGGATGTCGAAGAGATGCTGATGGTTATTATTGGATTACAGGTCGTGTGGATGATGTATTAAACATCTCTGGACATCGCTTGGGCACTGCAGAAGTTGAGAGTGCTTTAGTTTTGCATGCTGCAGTTGCGGAAGCTGCCGTTGTGGGGTATCCGCATAAAATCAAAGGACAGGGAATTTATGCATATGTAACGCCTATGGCAGGTATAGAAACTAGTGAAGAATTGAAAGAAGAATTGGTACAGTTGGTGCGCAAAGAAATTGGACCCTTTGCTAAACCAGACATCATTCAATGGGCACCAGGATTACCAAAAACACGTTCCGGGAAAATTATGCGGCGAATTTTAAGAAAAGTTGCAGAAAACGACGTCGACAATCTAGGTGATACTACTACACTAGCTGATCCGACGGTAGTAGATGACATCATTGAAAATCGCGTGAATACATAAGAGCGATACTGTGGTAGAGCATAATTAGTATGACCGACTCGACGGTGTAGATAACATTGCAGTATTAGCGATTAGTTGTTAATTGTTCTTAAATTTAAAAGTTAATAATGAAACCAGCATTACTTCTTGTTGATATCCAAAATGATTATTTCCCAGGTGGGAAGATGGAGTTGGTTAATATAGATCATGTGAGTGTAAATGCGAGACAATTATTAGACCAGTTTCGTTATCAAGGATTATCAACTTTTCATGTTCAACACACATTTTTAAATAACGCTGCAGGTTTTTTTGCGCCTGATACAGAGGGTGCTGAGATACATGGCAGTATAGATCCTTTACCAGGTGAAGCTATAATACACAAACACTTTCCAAATAGTTTTCGCGAGACCGATTTACTCGTTCAGTTAAATCAAAAAGAAATTACTGATTTGGTGATATGTGGTGCAATGAGCCATATGTGTATCGAAGCGACTACACGCGCAGCCGCGGATTACGGGTTTAAGTGTGTTGTAGTACAGGATGCATGTGCGACGCGCGATGTTGAATTTCGAGGTAAAATAGTATCTGCAATGGATGTACACAATGCATCTATGTCTGCACTAGCATTTGCTTATGCTAATGTAGTAAATATTAGCGAAATAATCTAAAAAGTGACTGTGTCTTAAACTTGAATCAATAATCAGTTCTTTGATCGAAATTCATAGTTCCAAATCAGTTAGCACGGTTTTTTTTAAACTATTTTTTTGGATAACAGTAGTGCTTTTGAGTTTAAGCACAGTTTCGCTTTTATCCTTGCAAACCGCTACATTCATAGATCGCATAGATTTATTTCTCTCAATATTAGCCACATTTGGGCTATTTGGTGTTGCCTATAGTAAGGCGTTAATAACAGTTGTATTTTGGCGATACTTTTTTTATTTTGGAATTATCGAGACATTTGTCTATTCCATCATGTTACCAATCGTAGGTTTTAATAGATATGGAAGGCCGTTCGTTTTCAATGGTCTTTATGTGTTTGAAATTGTGTATGCTTTTTTATTACTTTATGCCTTGCATCATTATGCATATCGCAGACCTTTAATCTGGACAAAAAATTGTGCTTAAATACTCGACTTTAAATAGATTTAAAGTAATACATTTGAAATTTAACTGCTGCCCGAACTCGATACGAGGATTTTGAATGTAATGAATCGTGCAGAGCGACGACGCCTTTTGAAACAAAGCCGCAAGCAGAAGGTGGTTCCACAGTTTATGCGCGAAGAATTATTAGCAAAGGCTATGCAGCAACTTCAAATGGGTAATCTAACACTAGCTGACCAATTATTTAAAAAGCTTATTAAGTCAGATCCAGAAGACCCAACTGCACTTCATTTTGGTGGTATCATAAAATATCGACTTGGTTCATATTCCGAAGCACTTGAGTTGCTACGTCGTGCTACTCAAGCTGCGCCCAATTATGCAGAAGCATATAATAGTCAAGGAATTGTGCTTCTGGAACAACGCAATTACGCAGCTGCACGCCAATGTTTTGATCAAGCGATAAATCTAAAGCATGACTATTCTAATGCTCATGCAAATCTTGGTAGTTCGCTTAGAGGATTAGGTGAATTATCCGATGCCTGCATTGCTTATCAAACAGCCTTACAGCTAGATCCACGTCACCGCGAAGCAGCATATAATCTTGCTGCAACCTTATTGACAAAAAATGATCCAACGGGTGCGCTTAAGGCTGCAGATAATTGCTTGGCACTCGATCCTTATTGTCAACATGCCAATGCTTATAAGGCAATAGCGCTATCGCAACTCGACCGCCACTCGGAATGGCAAGAGCTTTATAACTTTGATGAAATGATTCATAAAGCTCATTTCGAATCACCAAACGGATTTGACACACTTGAGAGTTTTAATACTAAACTTGAGCAAGACATACGCGATCATCCTACACTTACTTGGGAACCGTTAGAACGTGTAACTCGTGGCGGTGCAGTGACAAAAGATATATTGCTACAACCCACTAAGTGCATTACCGCATTTGAGCAAATATTGCGCTCTGCAATCGACGCCTATCGAAAAAGCTTGAAATCTAATACTAATCACCCATTTTTTGGTCGATCCCCTGCGAAATACCGTTTAACTTTAATTGCATCCATCTTAAAGGCAAAAGGACGGCATCCACCACATATACATGAATCTTCATGGCTTAGTGGTGTTTATTATGTGCGGATTCCATCTGTAGTAAATGATTCATCTGATGACCATGCTGGCTGGCTTGAGTTTGGTAAACCAGATTATCCATTGCCGCAAGACTTTAGTCCTGTAGTTACAGC
>JBFGJY010000125.1:0-3538 GCA_041576975.1 Gammaproteobacteria bacterium
AACAAAGGTCTTCGACAGACTATATTGGGTCGATGGGATGCTCGAACAAATGAGGGCTTTGGACTTGGGATTGATCCACAAGGGCGTCTTGAATTTTGGATTGGTGATGGAAAAGAAGTAGATTACGTAATATCTGAATTACCGTTAATAAATAAGGTTTGGTACTTTGTAGGCGCAAGTTTTGATTATAAAAGTGGAAAGGCATCGTTATATCAAGAAGGTGTCTTAAATAGATATAATTCTTTAATAGGGAAAGTGGTGCCCTATGATTTCCGATCACATGTGCAAGCGACCTTTAGATTCAAACAAAATAACAGAATAGATGTTCCATTTATGATAGCAGGGGCCTTGGATTTTCATGAATTGAGAGGAAATTTCGTTAATGACACTTATTACGGAAAAATCGATCGACCTGGTATTTGTAATCGATCTCTGTCACGCGATGAAATGGATAAAATTTGTTGTGGTGAACTTCCTTCTCAAGATTCAATCTTGGCATATTGGGATACTACTGAAGGATATACTGAGCATGGCATTAGTAATAATGTTGTTGATATTGGTCCGCATAAATTAAATGCACTAGGTGTTAATCATCCCGTACGTTGCTTAACGGGATGGAATTGGTCTGGCAAAAATGACTGCTTTAGACTTGCTCCAAATGAAAATGGTGGCATTGAATTTCATCCAGAAGCAGTTACTGATTGTAATTGGGATGTAACAAATTCAATGCAGGTTCCAATAGACCTGAAAAGCGGAGTTTATGCATTTCGTTTAACGGCAGGTGATGGTAAAGGACTTGCAGAAGAATATATTGTCTTTTTTGTTCGCCCTGCAAAACCAAAATCGAAACTTTGTTTTTTAGTTCCGACAGCAAGTTACCTGGCATACGCAAATGAAAAATTAAGTTTTGATGCACAAATTATTCAACCCATGACGGGTCAGCCTCCAGTAATTACAGATGTAGATATTGAAATCTATAAGCATCGCGAATTTGGATTATCAACTTATGATAGTTATGAAGATGGTGCCGGGGTTTGTTTTAGTTCATACAAAAGACCAATTGTTAACATGCGGCCGAAATATCGCATATCAAGCATGAATATTCCGTGGCAATTTCCTGCAGACCTTTCCATTATCGGTTGGCTAGAAGCCTATAATTATGAATACGATGTACTAACAGATGAAGATTTGCACCGAGAGGGATTGAGTGCATTAGCACCATATAATTGTGTTATTTCGGGAACGCATCCTGAGTATGTATCAGAAAAAATGCTAGACGCTCAAGAGGATTTTGTTGCGCAAGGTGGTCGATTAATTTACACAGGTGGAAATGGTTATTATTGGTGCGTGGGATTTTATGATGATGAACCTTGGTGTATGGAAGTCAGAAAGCTAGACTCAGGTATGCGTGCCTGGGCGGCTAAGGCTGGTGAACATTATCTGCAAACTACTGGTGAAAAAAGTGGTTTATGGAGAACTAGAGGACGTGCTCCTCAAAAACTTACAGGCGTTGGTTTTATCGCAGAAGGCTTTGAAACATGTGCACCATTTCGTAAAATGCCTGATAGTTACCACAGAACGGTTTCTTGGATCACTGAAGGTATTGAGGGCGAAATTTTTGGGAACGAGGGTTTGGCTTATGGTGGCGCTGCGGGAATTGAATTAGATCGCTACGATCTTTCTCTAGGGACTCCCCCACATACTAAAATCATTGCCTCATCAGGGGGGCATAGTGATAACTATGTGGTGGTAATTGAAGAGCTCCTTTATGCGTATGCGGGGTTAGTGGGCAGCTTAGATTATCGAGTACGTGCGGATATCACTTACTTTACTGCACCGAACAATGGCGCAGTATTTAGTACTGGCTCAATCGCATTTGGTTCAGCATTACCCGCAAATAATTATAAAAATAATGCATCGACTTTATTTAAGAATGTTGTGGATAACTTTATAAAAGATGGAAAACTTCCAGGAGAGAGCTGGACTCTTGAAGAAAAGCAATGGCGGTAAAAACATACACTCTTTAAATTTATTTAAAAACTTCGTTGTAATTTCTAATTGTTAAAATTAAGTACTTTAGTATCTACTTGTACTATAAATTCACTTAATTCGTACTATCGGTACGATGAGTTCAAACTTGATATTTACTGCTGAGGTTGTCTTTTTTGTAAACCTTACATAAATCAAGGTATTCTGACTCTTGTCTGGTCAGAACAGGTAACCCATTTATAAATAGAATTTTCTTCATAGTAATATAATTTTATTTACAGTTACTTTGAAATTTGAGCTAAAATTGCAAAATACTCGTTAATTTTAGCTAAGGAGAAACCCATGTGTGGAATTGCCGGAATCATGCTAAAGGGTTCATCGAATACATTCAAAACCGGTGAAGCACTGGTTAATATGCTCAATGGCTGCCAACATCGTGGTCCGGATTCTACCGGGTTTGCTCTATATGGTGAGCCACATGAAAATGAATTGAGGCTAAGACTATTTGTAGGCCAAGGTGACGAAGCTACAACCGCCATTAAACGGATTAAGCAATTATTGGGTGAACACGGTGCATCTATTATTGACGATGAGCATGTTGAGGGAACTTATCGCGTAACGGTAAGTTTTACAGGAGACATTCAAAAATTTTCTTACGCACTGGAGCACGCTGCAAAGGTGATTTCCATTGGCAGCAGCTTGGATATTATTAAGGATGTTGGTAGTGCGGAGGATGTTGATAGTCGTTACGACATTCATAATTTCAAAGCTTCTCATGGATTAGGGCATGTACGTTTGGCCACCGAGTCAGATGTAAAACCCGAAGCTGCACATCCATTTTGGGCCACGGGATTTGCAGATGTTGCCATTGTGCACAATGGGCAAATTACTAATTACTGGAAAATGCGCCGCAGTCTTGAACAACGTGATTACGAATTTCATACCGATAATGATAGTGAGCTAATTGCAGTTTATCTTGCTGACAAACTCTCGCAAGGCATTGCGTTAAAAGAGGCGCTTAAAACTTCTATTGAAGATCTTGATGGTACTTTTTCATTTCTTGTTTCTACAAAAGATGAAATTGGCTATGCAAAAGATCACTTGGCAGTTAAACCAATGGTTATGTATGAAACTGATGATTTAGTTGCCGTTGCATCCGAGGAAGTTTCACTTAACAAATTGTTTCCAGGACAAGCACTAAATACAAAAGAACCACCACCAGGTACCTATAACACATGGTCACGATCGATTTAGGAATAACTTCCGTAAGAGAAGGCAATGAAAAAATTCGACAATGCGGTCAAAACGGAGAAAATGTCGAAGTAATTAATCCTGATGCACGCCACCATATCGGTGTCGGTCTTGTTCATCCAATTACCGTAAAAGTACGAGGCTCTGCTGGATATTTCTGTGCAGGATTAAGCGATGCTGCGGACTTTGAAATAGATAGTAACGTGGGTTGGGGCGTCGGTGACAATATGTATTCTGGTTCTGTAGTAGTTGGTGGAAACGCAGGCGCAATTCCTGGTGTCGCAATACGTGGCGCTGA
>JBFGJY010000126.1:0-3516 GCA_041576975.1 Gammaproteobacteria bacterium
CATTTACCTTCACCGCATTTTCCTTCGCCGCATGTACCTTCTGCGTCTTTGCCTTCACCGCATTTTCCTTCGCCGCATGTACCTTCTGCGTCTTTGCCTTCACCGCATTTACCTTCTGCGTCTTTGCCTTCACCGCATTTACCTTCGCCGCATTTTCCTTCGTGACTATCCGCGACCATGTAGCCTGAAGATAGGGTAGTGATCTCAAAGGGGTTTTGTTCAGCATTGGCGGCAGGGATAGCAAATGCGCTTGCAGCAAGGGCTGCACCAACGGCGGCGGCAAGAGGTTTTAGTTCAGTTTTCTTAGACATGTCTTATTCTCCTGTACATGTTGATTTAGTAGGTTTTTTTTAGAATCAAATGATTTCTCTCGTTATAGACCGATATTTATTGTTATCTATTTCACTCATATCAAAATTTGACATTAATAAAGGCCCTGTAGAGGCACAAGTACTCGCTAGAATTATGGGTATTTGAGTGTGCTGCCCCTTCAAAGTTCTATTATTACCCATTAATTTCAAAAAATATAAGATTTTTAATGTGTTACATTTTTTTTACGATATTCACATAGGTCGAAAATTGTACACTCCTTGCATTTGGGCTTCCGCGCCAGGCACGTGTAGCGGCCGTGTAATATTAGCCAGTGATGTGCGTGTAATTTGAATTCATCAGGCACAAATTTTTCGAGCCTCTGTTCAACTTCCAAAACATTTTTTCCAGGCGCAAGACCGGTACGATTAGAAACACGAAAGATATGCGTATCTACTGCTATCGTCGGTTGTCCAAAGGCATTATTGAGTATAACGTTTGCCGTTTTTCTACCAACACCGGGCAAAGTTTGTAATGCCTCACGGTCTTGCGGAATACGACTACCAAATTTCTCGACAAGAATTTGACTAGTTTTGATAATGTTTTTAGCTTTGCTGTTAAACAACCCGATTGATTTGATGTAGGTCTTTAGTTTTGTCTCTCCCAGTGCCAACATTTTTTTTGGTGTATTCGCAACTTTAAATAGGTCTCTAGAAACTTTATTAACGCTGACATCCGTAGCTTGTGCGGATAACATTACAGCAACCAACAGCTCAAAATTTGATTTATGTTTGAGCTCAGTTTTTGGATTAGGGTTGGCTTTTTTTAACCGGCGAAAGATCTCTTTACGTTTATCTTTATTCATATTAAAGATATTTCATTTAGCGATTAAAGGAACCTCTGATTAAGTCAGAGGTTCCTGTGGTACAGGGATGTACTATCAATTTATAATTGCTTAAACAATTGTAAATTGAAGAAAAAAGAAAATCGCATTTTCTTTTTTCGTGCTCTGAGGAGTCCCGGATGGACTTATTCAGAGCTTTTGTAATAGTTCGTTTTTCCTACGTTTAAAAAGCTCTTGTTTTTCTTTTTTGAGTCGCTCAAGCCTTTGTGTGCGTTGTTTTTTATTCTGTCGTGAGAATTTCGCAAATGTTTTTTTTAGTTCGCGTTGTTTTTCTAAAGAAATAGTGTGACAAGCTTTTTCAAAGTAATAATTTTTTTCTAGTTCTATGCAATCAACCGGGCAAGGGGGAATGCACAACTCACAACCAGTACAGTAATGCGTGATAATGGTATGCATCAATTTCGGAGCACCGACGATGGCATCAAAGGGACATGCCTTGATGCAAAGCGTACAGCCAATGCATCGATCTTCATCAATGCGAGCAATATGTTTTCCTGTAGGAATTATAGTATTGGAATCAATCACGTGTAATCTACTTCACGCGCATGCCCGGCGTAGCTCCACTGTCAGGTTGTAACAAAAAGATGTCTTTCCCACCTGGGCCGGCAGCTAACACCATTCCTTCAGATGTGCCGAAACGCATTTTACGAGGGGCTAAATTTGCAACCACTACGGTTAATCGTCCCTCAATTTCTTCGGGTGAGTAAGCTGACTTGATGCCTGCAAATACAGTGCGTTGTACCTTGCCTGTCGGTTCTCCCAAGTCCAATGTCAATTTTAGTAATTTATCGGCCCCTTCCACGTGCTCGGCTTTTATAATTGTTGCTACCCTGAAATCTAATTTAGCGAAATCATCAAATGTGATTTCATTATCAATAGGATCAGAGGCAGCTGGTAAAGCGTCTTCTTTAGCATCTTCAATCATATGTGCAATTTTATCCTTGTCTACACGAGTGAGCAGGGGTTTGAATTCTTTTACGATTTTGTTCTCTAGTCCAAACTGTCTATCGTCCCATTTTAAGTCACCGCATTGAAGAAAATCTTCTGCAGTTTTTGCTAATTGTGGCAAGACTGGTTTTAGGAAAATTACTAAGTTACGGAACAGCGCTAATCCAAACGAACATACTTGGTGTACATGGTCGCGATTACTAGGGTCTTTGATCTTTTCCCATGGTTTTTCTTCATCGATGTATTGATTAACGCGATCCGCTATGCGCATGATCGATCGCATTGCTTTACCGTACTCGCGAGCTTCGTAATACTCAGCAATTATGTTACTTTCAGTACCCACCGATGCTTGAAATCCGATTTGATCTTGAGGGATTGTCGCTGCGAGCTTGTTGTTGAATTCTTTATTGATAAATCTAGCACAGCGGCTTGCGATATTTACAACTTTTCCAACTAAATCGCTATTTACACGCTGAGTAAAGTCATCAAGATTAAGATCGATGTCATCAATTCCTGCACCAAGCTTCGCAGCAAAGTAATAGCGCAGATATTCTGGATTTAAGTGATCAAGATAGGTGCGTGCTTTTATAAAAGTGCCCCGCGATTTCGACATCTTTTGTCCGTCAACTGTTAAAAATCCATGACAATACACCGCAGTAGGAATTCGATAATTTGCCCCGTGCAACATAGCCGGCCAAAACAACATGTGGAAATAAGCGATGTCTTTACCGATAAAATGGTAGACTTCATTATTACTGTCGACATCCCAATAGGCATCAAAATCTTCACCCGTGCGATCACAAAATTGTTGTAAGCTTGCCATGTAACCAATCGGTGCATCTAACCACACGTAAAAAAATTTACCTGGTGCATCCGGAATTTCGAAACCAAAATAAGGTGCGTCTCGGGAGATATCCCAGTCTTTTAGACCACCTTGGAACCATTCTTTAAGTTTGTTGGTAATTTCGGGCTGCAAGTGATCACTTTCAATCCAATCATGCAACATATTTTTGAAGTCATTAAGCTTAAAAAAATAGTGGAGATTCTCTTTTTTAACCGGCGTGGCGCCACTAACGGATGAATAAGGATTAATTAAATCCGCTGGCGTATAAGTTGTTCCACAGACCTCACAATTGTCCCCATACTGATCTTTGGCATGACACTTAGGGCATTCACCTTTAACAAAGCGATCGGGCAAGAACACCTTGTCTTTGGGGTCATATAAATCTACAACCGTTTTTGTGGTGATGTGGCCATTTTCTTTTAGTCGCTCATAAATACGTGTTGCATGGATTCTATTTTCTTCAGAGTGTGTCGAATGATAGTTATCGAATTCGATATGAAAATCTTCAAAG
>JBFGJY010000127.1:0-3244 GCA_041576975.1 Gammaproteobacteria bacterium
GTGGCGCCACTAACGGATGAATAAGGATTAATTAAATCCGCTGGCGTATAAGTTGTTCCACAGACCTCACAATTGTCCCCATACTGATCTTTGGCATGACATTTGGGGCATTCGCCTTTTACAAAGCGATCGGGCAGGAACACATTGTCCTTAGGGTCATATAAGTCTATAACCGTTTTTGTAGTGATGTGACCATTTTCTTTTAATCGCTCATAAATACGAGTTGCATGGATTCTATTTTCTTCAGAGTGGGTGGAATGATAGTTATCGAATTCGATATGAAAATCTTCAAAGTCTTTTATATGTTCTAGTTTTACTTTAGCAATAAGTTCTTCAGGGGTAATACCTTCTTGTTGTGCCTTAAGCATAATCGGCGTGCCATGCGCATCATCTGCACAAATGTATATGCAGTCATTGCCACACATTTTTTGGAAGCGCGCCCAAATATCTGTTTGGATGTATTCCACTAAATGCCCAATATGAATAGGTCCATTCGCATAGGGCAGGGCACTGGTGACTAGAATTTTTCGTTTATGCTTGGACATGGAGTTGTGATCTTTTTTTGCGCTCGCCACCTTAGCAGTTTGAAGATAATACCGCTATTTATTGCAGTACTTAGCTACTCATATAGGGGTCTTTGCAGCCAAAATTAGCGTGATATAGTAAGCACCCATTCACTCATGACCCCCATACATCTAGGAGAACAAAAAGAATGGCCGAGCTTACTAAAGCGCAGGTAGAAGCTGCGCTTAAACAGATTCAAGATCCTTATATTGGCAAAAATCTAGTTGCTAGCAATACTGTAAAAGGTATTGAAGTCGATGGGGGCAAAGTAAATGTCACTGTGAAATTGGGGTATCCTGCAAAAGGAATAGTAGATGAGCTTGCAAAAGAAATTGAAGCAAAGATTCTTGCTGCAGGTGCAGAAAGTGTGGATGCAAATGTTAGTTGGGAGATAGATGCGCACACCGTACAAAAAAGTCTCAAGCCGCTAGAAAATATTAAAAATGTGATCGCGATTGCTTCCGGGAAAGGAGGCGTGGGTAAGTCTACAACTGCAGTCAATTTTGCGTTGGCCCTATCGATGGAAGGCGCGATTGTCGGTGTGTTAGATGCGGATATATATGGGCCAAGTCAGCCGCGTATGTTGGGTGTGAGTGGGCAGCCCAAATCCAGTGATGGCAAAAGTCTAGAACCCATGGAAGCACATGGCTTGCAAGCAATGTCGATTGGATTCTTAATTGATGAAGAAACTCCGATGATCTGGCGTGGGCCCATGGTCACCCAGGCATTGGAGCAACTGTTAAATGATACGCGTTGGCGAGGATTAGATTATCTAGTAGTCGATTTACCACCAGGCACCGGCGATGTGCAACTCACATTGGCACAAAAAATACCCGTTAGTGGTGCGATTATCGTGACTACACCTCAAGATATTGCTCTTCTTGATGCACGCAAGGGTTTAAAGATGTTTGAGAAAGTAGAAGTGCCTGTTTTAGGTATTGTTGAAAATATGAGCATCCACAGTAGTAGTGAATGTGGTCATGAGGAACCTATTTTCGGTGAAGGTGGTGGCAAACGCATGGCCGAAGAATCAGGTGTTGAGGTGTTAGGTGCTTTACCGCTCGATATTCATATTCGTGAACAAGCAGATGGTGGTAACCCAACCGTTGCAGCGATGCCGGAAAGCCGAATTGCGGACATCTATAGAGAGATTGCACGCAAAGCCGCAGCCAAGCTTGCAGCAACGAGTAAAGATTATAGTGCTAAGTTTCCTAAGATTGTCATTCAAAACACATAGAAATTCTAAATTCTACTGAGTGATTTTCAATGTTAAGAAGATCATTATTAATTTTGTTTACAGGCCTTGCATTATGTCTTGAGCAGGGTTGTGCTTCTTTAGGCAAACATTTAAATCCAATTCAACCAAATGTTTTTGTAGATGCTATTGAGATTGAGGAAGCGACATTATCTGGTCTTACTGCATTGCTAACTTTAAATATTGAAAACCCAAATGATTTTGCTCTGAATGCGCATGGTTTGGATTACACCATGAGTTTAGCCGGGACGAATATAATCAGTGGTGAAAATGAACAGAGCGTGTCTGTGCCGGCCTTAGGCAGTGGAAAAATTGAAGTACCAGTCAGAATTACATATGCTTCGTTACTTGAAACAATTCCAAAAGTTTTAGAAACTGGAATTGCGTCCTATAATTTCAACGGCAACATCCATACGCGTCTTTTCAAGCTTCCATTTGATAAAGCCGGTGAATTGAAGTTGCCGTATATTGGTGGTTCTTATAATTAAGTTGTCCTTGGATTAATATTGTATGGCAATTAAATCCGACCGCTGGATCCGTAAAATGGCGGAACAGCATGGCATGATTGAACCATTTGAAGCGAATCAAGTTCGCGTCAATGGCAAGGGTCGTATGATCTCATACGGGACATCTAGTTATGGCTATGATGTGCGTTGTGCAGATGAATTTAAAATCTTTACCAATATTAATTCCGCGATCGTTGATCCGAAAGCTTTTGATGAAAACAGTTTTGTCGATCTTAAGGCGAATGAATGCGTGATTCCGCCAAATTCTTTTGCACTCGCGAGTACTGTTGAGTATTTTCGCATACCACGCTCGGTATTAACGGTTTGTTTGGGTAAATCTACCTATGCGCGTTGTGGCATCATCATCAATGTCACACCCTTAGAGCCTGAATGGGAAGGCCATGTCACGATTGAGATATCTAACACCACTCCACTGCCTGCAAAAATCTACGCCAATGAAGGCATTGCACAGATGTTGTTTTTTGAATCGGACGAGATTTGTGAAACCTCTTATAAAGATCGAGGAGGGAAGTATCAAGGACAGCGTGGGGTCACGTTACCTAAAGCGTGAATAACATTGTAGTTAAATGCCTGCTCTAGACTAAAGGCGGAAATTAATTTCATTAATTTGGTGCACCTATGCACACTCTGTAAGCATCCAAGCACAAGCCTTTCAAATTTATTAACTAAGTGTTCGAAAATAATAGGCAGTTGAATTGGCATGCTTGTTGCCTTAGTAAATATATACAAATAATTTTATACGATGATGCCAATAATTAGCGAACCAAGTTCCATTTTTTTTCAAAGACACTGCAGAAAACAAAAAAAGCACGTGATTTCATTTTAATGAGTCTTTTCATAGGCACCTGAAAATAAAATATATTTCCCTATGCTCTGGGAAGATATACATTTGGAAAAA
>JBFGJY010000128.1:0-3150 GCA_041576975.1 Gammaproteobacteria bacterium
GCGTTCCAATCAAGAAACGGCACATACCCCCATCATCATGATCACCTCGAGATCAACCGATAAGCATAAGCACGAGGCCGAACGCTTAGGCGTCTCGGCTTACATTATAAAACCTTATGATGAAGACCAATTAGTTAATTTGATTAATTCACTAAGTGTTGCCGTCTAAATAACAATTTGTTTTCTATTTAATAAGCTTCAATAGAATTAATCTTCGGCTTTGGAGCGAACAAAGTAATAGTCTACTTTTCGCCAAGAGAAAACATTGGATGCAAAGCTAAAAACAACAACCCTACCTTTATATACATCTAACCTTAAGGCTAATTTAATCTATTTTCTTGATTAATTGAACGGTTAGACGAAATTTCTACAATTAACAATCCTCATAATTATGTTTCATTAGAAATGCATGCCCTAATTTGTAATTAGTGTTTTTACGCACCTGCGTAAGTATCAACTAAAAAGAATTATTTTATTTGAACATGCATGACGTAATTATTTGGAAATTATTAGTTAGCTTGCGTTTTTCATCTACTTATGTTCTCTGTAAGGCCACGCAAGTGAAATGCTAAATTTTAGACTCTGTAAAGTCACATATGCTCAAATTGTCACCATGCATATTTTTTATTTGATTATAAATATAATAATATTTTATAAATTTCTTAAATTTTATCTGAATAGAATTTTTAAACTTACGATAGAACAAACATTTGCTGTGCATTTTTAAATTAGATTGCAGATAGAGTAAAAATATAGGTTTGTAATAATTGAATAATAAATCATTTATAAAATTCTAAAATAACTTTAATAGTATATATTAAATTGACATACTGCATGGATGGATAACAACATCTTTCCAAGAAGTAGCACTTACTACTAATTAACTAACAAAACAAGGGGGATTAAAATGAAGAGAATAAACATAGCTGTCGCGCTAATTACAGCTTTAGTAATGGGTAATGTGCTGGCAGATAACGATAATAAATCGGGCAAAGGATGTAAGGATTTACCCAGTCATGCAGATCTAAAGTCAATACTTGAAGGCGTAGTAGATGGTGGGGAAAATGGTGGTCTCGGTAACGACATGTGGGGGACGGTTGTTAACCGCGATGGGGTCGTATGTGCTGTAGTCTTCACTGGCAATGAACGCGGAGATCAGTGGCCTGGCAGCCGAGTCATTTCTGCTCAAAAAGCCAATACTGCAAATGCCTTTAGTTTGCCTAGTAGTGCATTAGGATTCAGTGCACCTCTTTCCTCCGGAAACCTATATGGTACCGTGCTAGAGCAAGGCAGCCTTTTAGGGCTACAATTCAGCAATCCAGTCGACACTGCAATAGCGTATGGTAGTGGTGGTCATGTCGGTGGAAATGCAAAGAATTACGGCAATAAAAATGACCCAATGGTCGGTCATTTTATTGGTGGCGTAAATGTATTCGGCGGCGGTCTTGCCTTATATAACGCGGAAGGCCACCTAATTGGCGGTCTCGGTGTGAGTGGGGATACCTCCTGTACGGATCATATTATTGCATGGAAAACCCGATTCGGATTGAACTTAGATAATATCCCGGGCGGTGTGGCCGGTGGTACTGACAACTTGATCTTAGCTACTCCTGTCACCCCAAACTCGTTTGAACACCCCTCATGTATTAATGAGGGAGGCATCATAGTTACGTTGCCCGGCAATTTTCCTCCCGGTCCTAATCCTTAGTTCTTAACCAACGCATTACCAATAGAGTGAGTGCGCCGAAGTAAAAATACTTTGGCGCACCACGATGGTTAATGAATAAAAAGCTTTTAGAGATTTTTTTAAATTTATTATTTTGAATACCCTCTACGGCCAAAAGCGTTAATTCAAAGTTATCTATTTAACTTCATAAGTAAGTCTTGTTATAGAAGCAAGATTCAAGAAAACACAGATAACCAATCCGGATAAAGAAGCAAGTTTTTACTACGACCCTATTCTGTAATCTAGCTATAGAAGCCAGGTTCGTACTACCAACAATTAGAACTGGTATGCATAACCTGATTACGTATTACCAACAACTATCACATATATAAGATTCAAACATAATTATTTTTGCTACCACATTAGTCTTGTTCTTCTGAGACAAGCTTTTGAATACGATCACGAAACCAGTTGCCAAATACTACTGGCTTCCAATCTGCTCCCAACTTCGATACCAAATCAACTAGATAACCAGTAGCGCTACCCGCTGCCCCACCAATAGCTGCGCCTAGTGGACCTGCTACAGTGGTGCCAACTAACGAGCCAATTGCGCCACTAACTATGACACCAAAAATACCGAGTGCTTTACGACTATTAGTTACCAATCCAATTTCATGAGCAGTCTCATTGTGATATGCAATAATCGCATCACGATCACGATCTGATTCTTGTTGGAGCCAATCGCGAAATTTTCCTGCTTTAGCACGTATGCTTAGCACATCTCGAAGATCAAGCTTACCAGCGTTTACCAACCACTGAACATTTGGAAATTCAACTTGCTCTTTTAACTCTTCAATTGTTGAGCCTGCTTTCGCTATTCGTTCAGTCGATTCATAAAGTTTATCGCCAACTAGCATTGCCATTGGTTGAGATAAATACAAATCACAAGAAAGTTGTGCAGCTTACCAAATGAGTCGATTTGAATGCGCGCTTGCAGTAAGCGGGGTTCCAATATGAAAATTTAGATCTGGGCCAGCAATTTTAGAGAGCTCATCAAAATTAATATTGTAAGTTATTCGATGCTTTTTTCCGTTATTTAGCTGCTGAACCGAAGTTTCTAATTTAGGTGGACGACCTAGTTTACGAAAGTGATAAAGCTCATCAACAAATGATTGGAAAACTAGAGTATTTCGATGTGGATTTGTATAGTCTAATCGAGCATTCTCAATTGGGCTTCCAAAGTCCGAAGATTTAACTTCAATTACTCGGCCACGAAAAGTTCTATAAAGTTTTTCTCGCTGATTTGTTTTTGGAAAAATATCTTGCACTGCTTTGTGACATAAAAAACGCTTCTCAAACGTATTTGGTTTTGCCTGTACCTCATCTTGAATGTTGAAAATTGAATACTCACCAGTCCGATTGTCACAAATAGCTGTTGTAGCAAATGAATAGTCATATATTTCAATAGTTCCATCTCTTACTAA
>JBFGJY010000129.1:0-3140 GCA_041576975.1 Gammaproteobacteria bacterium
CCGACATACACCGTGTCTGCAGATAAAATTTGGTCAAAAGGAATATCATCTCGGACGAATCCCATTACTGTAGCGGTTGAATCGTTAAGATCTCGATACACCGACTGGTCTCTATTGGTCCAAGGTGTTGCCCAATCTTTAATAGTAGTGTTAATGAAAGCTGGGTTATCCATTGCTTCCATTGCTGCGCCAATAACATCTCCACCTTGAATTTTATTCGTCATGGAGGTTAATACAGCTTCTGTAGGAGGCACACCGGCAAGCCGGTCATGCATTCGTTTAGCTTGCTCACGTGGTCCTGCAAAAGAAACCGATACGCTTGCAATCCCTACTAAAAAGATAAACGCACTGAATGCGTTAAATAATTTTTTTCGACTTAAATGCATTGTTGCACCTCTCGTATTTAATCTTTCATATCGATCAAGTTCATATCGCATGTAACTGCGAAGGCTTATCGACAGCCGCTTCCCGGACTGTGTGTGGAATAAAGAAAAAACGAAACGAAAAGTGACAGATAGTTATCTAAATTAATGAAGCCAAAACGATTACTCATTTCGAATCACTATTTGATATCTACGACCCTCTCTGAGGACACACAGTAATCAATCCATTTTCAAACTATGTGTGGCAAGATTGCCGTTTCATTGTTCCAAACTCCAGGTACGAATACTGAACATAAAAAACTGCAATGAATCATGAACCGCGATAAATGGACACTTTTTACCTACTAACGGTATAAAGAAAATTAGATTTGTAAAAACTTAATTAGAATCAACGCATTAGCATTGAGGGATGAAATGTAGATTATTTCGATATTTTAGAACGTATCTATTACAGATGATAACGTTATGGTTTGTCGAGAGATTACAACGACTTTTTAAAAAAGTTAAATTTTATTTTGAATGTTCATTTTCATTTGAAACCTTGTTCAAACAACGGTTAGTTAGCTGGTTAGTACCTATATGTGCTCAACCATTAACATCGTTCCATCTAATGAAACCACTTTAACTTTCTGACCTACTACAGTATCAGAACCATGTGTTTTCCACATGGTGTCATCAACGCGGATCTTTTCGTAGTTATTTACAATGGGTTCATCTACCATCTATGCGCACGATCGCATTATCTTTGGAATGACTTCTTGATGGAACATCCAACACGTGCTCTTTCATGTTGACTTTATTGCTGTTGATTTCGATATAAGATAGAAAATATAGATTATAAATGTTTATATTTATTCACTTCAGTAACTTATATGTTATGTATGGAAACCGTAATTAAAGCACAACCTGCTTAAGCTTATGACCCGAAGTGGGCTACTGGCGTTTCTCGTCTAATTAAGTCTCAAATGGCTGCTACAGGTATGACTTATGCAGACCTCAGCAAAAAGTTAAAGGAAGTTGGTACAACTCAATCTCCGGAAAGCCTAAGAGTAAAGATCAATCGTGGTAATTTTGATACGCAGCTTTTCTTACAGTTATTTGTTGTTATGGGAAAATTTGAGATTAGCCTTAAAGACTTAGAAGATATGATTTACTCTTCAAATTGAATAAGCAATTTCTTGTCCCAGGAAGCTTCAGTCAGTAAGTATTGTTTAGTTTAATCCTACCCTAGCTTACTTAAGGTCTCTTTTCTTTTACCCCTGAAATTCGACCTTTTATCATCTTCTCACCTCATATTAATAAAGAGTGAGTAACAATCAGTGATTCGCTGATTTATGGATTCATTTTTGTTAGGGAGAACAATTTTGAATAGAAAACTTCTGCTAATTCTGTTGTTGAGTCTTATACCACTGCTAAGCAATGCAGAACATAAGACCCCCCATCAAATTGTTCAAGAAACTGCTGAACAAGTACTTGATGTACTCAAGCACGATCAAGATGCAATACGTAAAAATCCAAATAAATTAAATGATTTAGTTGATGAAATCATTCTGCCAATTTGTGATTTGGAAAAGATGAGTAAATACATCCTCGCAAAGCATTGGAAAACCGCTAGCGAAGATCAACGCACAAAATTTACCCACGAATTTAAGCAAATGCTGATTCGCACTTATGCTAAACACATGGTGGAATACTCAAACGCAGAAATCACGGTTTTGCCGGAAAAAAATATAGAAGAAAAGCTCTATCAAACGGTTAATACTGAATTAGATCTCAGAAACGGCTCTAAGCCTTTACATATTGCTTACGTATTTAGATCAGCAGAGGGCTCAGCAAAAATTGTCGATGTAAGAATTGAAGGCATGAGTATTCTCAAAACATTTAGAATTGCTTTCACATACGAAATTGCGGAAACTTCCTTAGAAGAATTGATTGAACGCATTGCAAATACTAATCGACCTTCGCTTGCAATGAATACTTCATTATAATTAGACGCTGAATTTAATTAGCGGGTTGTTGACCTGCTACAATTTTTCCATTTTCTAAGTCTTCTATCCACCAGTGAGTGAATGGTAGGCAAATCGCTTTATAATTTCGCTGTGTTTTTGCCTCAAATTTTAGGATCTTAGCGTGGCCTGACAATTCACTGGAATCAAAGCTTCCTCTCGCCTCATCGCAATAAATCTTTACTTGGTGTGTACCTATACTTATTTCTATTTTATTACTGGCCGATTTTCCTACGGTATTACCATCGATTTCTGTAACAGAGGCTCTACGTACATAATCACCGGTAACAAATACACCATCTTGAATATATGCAAATGGTGTAGCAGGATCTTGTTCAATAGAATACCACCTTGTCGTGCCGCATGATTGTAGTTGCCATATAATAAATAAACCCGACAACAAATAGATTAAATCACAATATTTAAACATAATAACTTCAATTTTTTCGGCTAATTGGATTAAATTATACGAATAAGCGGTGGTACGATTCGTCAGTCAGTAGGATAAAATATTGCTGTATCCATCTAGACTAATGATAGGAGCGTGTATGTCATCAGCTCAAGTCACATTAGATACTAACAATCTTATCACAATCGCTGAGCCCATATTTATATCCAATTACAAAAACGAGACTGGAACTTCACCTACACTAATAGAGCTCAAGCAATACCTTGTTAGTCATACTCCTGAAAATTTAGTTACAATTTTGAAAAGTTCTGACTCTACACCTTTCAAATCTATGTCAGCCAA
>JBFGJY010000130.1:0-3078 GCA_041576975.1 Gammaproteobacteria bacterium
ATTTCTACAGCCACCCGATACTTATGTGCTTAGCAGGCAGCATATAGAATGGAAATCTGGCTGCATAAAGTATGGAAAAATAAAAATTATTGCGCAATAGTAATATAATTACGGAAAAACAGTGCGTTAAACATGGAATCCATCATCACCCAATTTCTCAACGGTTTTAGCGTAGTTGCAATTTTAATGATTGCAGCCTTAGGGCTTGCCATCATTTTTGGGGTAGCGGGCGTAATAAATATGGCGCATGGGGAATTTATCATGGTGGGGGCCTATACCGCTGCAGTTGTAGGGCAACTAGGAGGCAATACGTTCATTGCAATACCGGTTGCATTCCTTGTGGTCGCATTGTTGGGCTTAATCGTTGAACGAGGGATTATTCAATGGATTTATGAGCGACCCTTAGAGACACTTCTCGCAACTTGGGGTGTAGGAATCATCTTACAGGTTCTCATGAAACTTATTTTTGGACCAGAGCTTTATTATGTGGGCGCACCAAAGATTCTCGATGGCGGGTTTCGAGTAATTGGTTTGCTACCCTTCCCGTGGTATCGGTTGTTTCTAATTATCCTTGCCATTGTACTCATGATCATCACCTATTTGGTGTTATATAAAACTGACCTTGGACTTAAAGTAAGATCAGTGCGTCGCAACCGCACCATGTCAGGTTGCTTAGGTATCGATACCAGAAAGATAGACATGAGTATCTTTGCATTTGGTTCAGGTTTAGCGGGTGTTGCAGGTGCATCTTTGGCCCCAATCAAATCCGTTTCTACCACCATGGGATTTCCTTACGCAGTAGATTCTTACATGGTACTTGTCTTAGGTGGTGTTGGTAATCTTTGGGGGGTGGTGGCAGGTGCAGGACTGATCGGTGAAGCAGAAACAATTTTGTCTTTTATCTACAACAATGTCATTGGAAAGCTTTTAGTTTTCATCTTCATCGTGCTTGCCATACGTGTGTTTCCCAAAGGGCTATTTGGGTACCACGAGAGAACATAATGAGGTTATAAAAGGAGAAAACACGCATGGTGCAAGATCGACAGGTCAACAAAGCCCCAATGTTCCCGTTATGGGCTGTTGTTGGCGCAATCGGTATAGTCTTTGCAATTGCGACCTACCCTTATTACGGTGCCGCCTACGTTACTTCATTATTGGGAAAATTCTTATGTTTTTCAATTTTCGCTCTAAGCATAGATTTAATTTGGGGTTTCACAGGAATATTAAGTTTAGGACAAGGCGTGTATTTTGGAATCGGGGCTTACTTTACTGCACTGTCATTAAAAATTAATTATGCGGCGGTAAATCCCACTCGATATGGGGGAACCATTCCAGATTTTATGGAATGGAATGGGCTTACCGAACTACCCGGTTTTATGGAACCCTTGCAAAGCTTACCTTTTGCTGTTGCCGCGGGACTCTTTTTTGCAACCTTTCTCGCTTTTATTTTTGGTGTCATTACCTTTAAACGACATATCTATGGTGTGTATTGTGCGGTCATCACACTTGCAGAATCACTTATCCTTCAAGAAGCAATTATTGAATATCAAGCCTACACAGGCGGGTTCAATGGCATTACCGATTACGGCACACATGCACAAATAAACGTACTTTGGTTGATTTTAGTCGTTACGATTATATTTTTTGCTATTGGACGACTACTTACGCATTCACGACTTGGGACTGTTTTAAAATCCATTCGTGATAATGATACACGTGCTGAATTTATGGGCTATAACGTTGCCAACTATCGTATTTTTGTATTTTGTGTCTCTAGTTTTATGGCTGCAACGGCAGGTGCAATGTACGCTGCATGGAATGGCATCATCTCTTTCCTTGATGCCGGCCCCGTATTTTCCATCGAGGGAGTCATCTGGACTGCAGTGGGAGGAAGAGGAACGATCATAGGTCCATTTATTGGTGCATTTTTAGTCAAAGGGGCAGAATTCTTCTTGAGTGGAAAACTTGCCTGGACTTGGCAACTAATAATGGGCGGCCTGTTCATTTTTGTAGTGCTTGTAATGCGCGACGGAATTGTAGGTACCATTGGAAAATGGTGGAGTGCACGAAGAAGGCATGTACCAGTTGGTGAATTAATAGAAGCAGCCGATGCCCTGGCCGCGGATCGACAAAGAGATTGGAGCCCTGGGCAAAAAAAAGGCCCTACTGAGATCTAATGAAACTTTTTGCTTAAGATTACTTTTTAATTAAACACAATGCCAAATATCCTCGAAGTCCAAGGTCTTACCACTGCAGTAAGCGGCTACACTATTTTAAATAATCTGGATTTTAGTATCGAAGAAAACGAATTACGCGTCGTACTGGGTCCAAACGGAGCCGGTAAAACTACTTTGATCGATATGATTACAGGGCGCTACAAGCCGAAGTCCGGAAATATTATTTTCAATGGTGAAAATATTACTAAAATGGGCCCAGATAAAATATTTGTCAAAGGTATTAGTAGAAAATTTCAAGTACCAAATTTATACGAAACACTTTCCGTATACGACAACATCATGGTGTCGCTAAAAGGACGTCGTAAGGTATTTAATTCGTTGTTTGGTAAAGTCACCAGTCAAGACAATGAGCGAATTTGGGAAATCTTGGACTTTATTATGCTAACGAATAAAGCCGAAGAAAATGTTGATACATTAGGTCATGGTCAAAGACAATGGTTAGAGCTTGGAATGCTCATTGCTTCTGAGCCAAAATTATTGTTGTTAGATGAACCTACAACCGGCATGACCACAGACGGCAAAGAAAAGACTGCAGAGCTAATCGAAAAAATTGCAGAAAATCATACCGTGATGCTAGTTGAGCATGATATGGATATTGTTCGAAAAATTGCTAAAAATGTCACTGTACTTGCACAGGGCCAAATCTTAGCTGAAGGACCATTATCCGAAGTGGTCGAAAATGAAGAAGTGAAGGCAGTATATTTAGGTAAAGGTCACTAGATGGGGCTTGAAGTACAAAACATAAATACCTTTTACGGTACCAGTCACATTCTTCATGGCATATCAATAAACATACCTGATGGCGCAATGGTGAGTGTATTAGGGCGTAATGGTGTTGGGA
>JBFGJY010000131.1:0-3034 GCA_041576975.1 Gammaproteobacteria bacterium
AATCCTGCTTTGGCATACCACTCTCTTGCTTTTTCTAAGTCCTGTTCTACACCACGACCCTCTTCATACATCATCGCGAGTGTAGTTTGTGAACCTTGCAATCCTTGTTCTGCCGCTTTAGTAAACCACATTACCGCTTCCTCACCATTTTTTTCTACGCAGTCACCTTCCATATACATAAAACCCAAACCGTGTTGTGCAAGTGCATGACCTTGTTCTGCAGCAGTTTTCATCCACTTAAATGCTGCCTTCGGATTCACGGCAACACCTAAACCATTTTGATACATAATGGCACAACGATGTTGCGCATCGGCATACCCTTTTTCTGCAAGCGGTGAAAGAATTTGCATGGCTCTAGAAAAGTGTTTGGCCTCAAAGGCCATAATCCCACTGGTAAAATCCATATCATCGTCAGGCACGTTTGCTCCAAGAATTGATCATTGGGTAGGTTAATTAGCGATACATAATACGCGAATACTTAAAACGGTAGGAATAACCCTAAATATAGTCAGATACTGTTAGCTTTTCGCTTGTACATCTATATTTTTGTTCTCTCGATGGGGATATATAGGGGCTATATCGCCTTTTGTATCCTGCAGTGCCATACCTTTATGGCATCATTAGAGTTATGTCAGCAATCGAGCAACAAATTAACCCAAATGTAAATCTTGCGATGCGCTCTTATATTCAGCGCGTCGCTACCGGTCCCGAATATAGTAAAGACATCTCCTTTGAAGAGGCGCGTGATGCAATGCGGCATATATTAGACGGTAGCGCAGATCCTGTTCAGGCGGGAATATTCTTAATTGCTTTGCGAATGAAGCGTGAGACACTGGATGAAAACGGTGGATCGTTACAAGCTATTATCGATGCGTCAAATATAGTTACTGCAGATGTAGATGACATTATTGATATCGCAGATCCATATGATGGCTACACGCGTGGCTTACCAGTATCACCATTTTTACCTACAGTACTCGCAGCATGCGGTTTACCTGCAGTATCCCATGGCGCTGAAGTGGTTGGACCTAAATATGGAGCAACACATCGTAAAGTGTTACGTGCCGCAAACATCAATATTGACTTCACGCCACAACAAGCTGTTCGACAAATTAATAATCCAGAAATTGGATGGGCCTATCTCGATCAAAAAGCAATTTGCCCTGCCTTACATAACCTTGTTCCTTTACGCACGCAAATTGTTAAACGGCCTGTAATTACCACAGTAGAAGTTTTAATTGGCCCGGTGCGCGGCAAATATACCACACATTTAATGACAGGTTATGTACATAAACCTTATCCACCAGTATACGAACATCTGGCAAAGTTATCAGGTTTTGATTCAGCCGTATTAGTGAGAGGAGTAGAAGGTGGTGTAATTCCGTCTTTAAAGCAAGAATCAAAATATTTTGAGTATCATAACCAAAGTGAACTGAATGAAGTGAACATTCACCCCGAACAAATCAATATTCGACAAGATATACACGCAGTTCCATTACCCGATCTAGCACCCGCTAAAAGTGCTAGTGATGAAACAGCAGCAAAAATTGACATCGATCAGCTTGCTAGCAAGGCGGCAGAAGTCGGGCTTGCTGCATTAGAGGGGAAAGAAGGTCCCGCACGCGATAGTTTAATTTATTCCGCTGCAATTGTACTTACGCACATGGGAGTTGAAAGTAACTTAGAAGATTCTGCTGCTACAGTTAGAACTGTTATCGATTCTGGTAAAGCATTGACTCACTTTCAAAAAAATAAAATACATTAAATTCACCAATTAAAAGGAGTTCACATGGACCAAACGTATAGAGATACCGTAACCAAAATGGAATCCGCAGGTGTGGATCCTGAATATGTACTTGGCTGGCAAGGTGGTTACCTAGGCCACCCTGAGAGAGAGGAACAACGCACAACCGAAGCCTATACCGCAGGATATGAAGACGGCCAGAAAAAAAATACCGATAATTTTGATAAGTGGAAAAAATAAACATTAAACCATCTTGGATAGCAGATATGCAGAAATTGCATCGTTGCATGGATGACACTGATTAGAACAACGGGAGAGCAGTTGCTGAGGAACAAATTTATGCTAGTTAATTATCGAATTACACTAATAAAATACTAAACAGTAGTTTTTTCACTTTCTTATACTCACTGTTATTTTTAACCATTAATTCTCGAAAATTAATTTTGTTGAAGATAGAATAAAAACTTAACAATAACGATGCTGAAAACTACATTGATAAAAAATACTCAGCTGCAGCTGGTAAGCATTTGGTAAAAGTTTCTATGAGGAATTAGGTGTACTTACATTAAGCAATTTTTTTAGGAGATGGTAGTAATGGCTTTGATGATTAGGCCCCAAAATCTGCTTTCATATGAGATACAAATATAAAAATTTCATTTTATATAGCTCAAACATTTACTTAGAATCGTATTAAGTAAGGCAAAGTATTGAGTAAGGAAAACTGGATGAATCCAATTGTGAGGCTTGTAAAATATTTTTCAAAGCGTGCAAGAAAGAAGCGCGCGGAAATTTTTAGGAATAGATTTTCTCTCAACGAATCCACAAAAATACTGGATTTAGGTTCAGAAAGTGGTTTTAACATCAATAATATAATTCAAGAAACAAAAGTCAAACCTCAAAATGTTTATATAGCAGACATTGAGCCAGATTTAGTAAAAAAAGGAAGTGAGAAATTTGGATTTAATTCTATTATAATTAACGAGTCTAAAGCTTTACCTTTTGAAGATGATTATTTTGACATTGTATACTGTTCATCTGTAATTGAGCATGTGACAGTGCCAAAGGAGGATATATGGAGTATTTACTCAGGACAAAGGTTTAAAACTGAATCTAGCAAACGGCAAAAGGAATTTGCTAATGAAATAAAAAGAGTAGGAAAGCAATTTTATGTCCAAACACCATATAAATATTTTCCAATAGAAAGTCACACTTGGCTTCCGTTTATCGCATGGCTGCCTAGGTGGTTGCTAATACCAATTCTTAAAGTTACTAATATATTTTGGGTAAAAA
>JBFGJY010000132.1:0-2804 GCA_041576975.1 Gammaproteobacteria bacterium
GAGATTCCGACAATCCCCTCAGATATCCAGCTTGCTTTGGATAACGTTCAAGCATTTGTCGCAAAGCTTAAAGATTTACCTGTTGAAGAAGTCGTAAATAATCTAATAGCAGCTATAGACGGAATCGAACATCTTGTGAATTCGCCAGAGTTGGCAAATACTTTGAAGGGAATTGATCAATTCGTTAACGCACCAGAAACACAAAATTTAAGCTCCATATTACAGAGCACTATGGAAAAACTAGATTCAACGGTTTCCGAAGTAAAAAGATTAGTACAAAATATCGATCAACAGGTAAATCCTGTTGCGCATGATCTTACCCAGACCATGGATGAAATCCAAACAGCCGTGATTGAAATACAATCAACATTTAAAAAAATACATGCAGATATCAATGATGAAACTATTCGTCACGAAATTTCCACTGCATTAAATGAATTTAGAGATGCAGCTCGCTCATTTCGAGTTTTTGTAGAATACTTAGAAGTCCATCCTGAAGCCTTAATTCAGGGTAAACCAAGTGAGCAATAAACTAATATTCATGCAAGCCATATATACATTACTCACCAAACCGCAACGTATGCATTCCACAAATTTATTAATTTTATCGTTTTTACTGATGCTAATTAGTTCAAATTGTTCAATCGGAGGTAAGTCGAACCCATCTAATTTTTATGTGCTAGATCCACAAATTGAACACATCACTAACGAAAGTTTAAGTAATCTTATTATAGGCGTTGGTCTTATTGTCATACCTGGTTATATCGATCGCCCACAGATTGTAACTAAAACACATACAGCCGAACTTCAACTTGCAGAGTTTGATCGCTGGGCCGAACCGATGGAGGAAATGTTCACACGCACGCTTGCTGAAAATATCAAAGCTATAACAGGTTCACATTTAATACACAGTCATCCATGGCCTTCTAATCTGCAATTCGATTATCGAATCAACGCAAAAGTAATCAAGTTTGAAAACAATTCAATCGGTGATGCATTACTGGTCGTTCAGTGGCAATTAATAAATGAAAACGATCAAGCGGCGCTAAAAACCATTCACTCAGAATTTAAAGCAAGTGCAAGTGATACAAATTATTCTGCACGTGTGGCTGCATTAAATGATACCCTCGCTCAGTTTGCTAATGAAATTGTTGGCCATATAGACTAAATGGCATTTGAAACTCTCCTTGCGGGTTGCCGATGGAAATCTAGTTATAGTTGTGGGGCCAAAGTTTTCACCGAACACAGATAAAGAACAAAATACATACAAGTACAAATGACCGTTTTGAGTCGTTAGTGGTCATTCAACAATAATTTCTTAGAAATTCCGACCATTGGGACGTCAATGGACATTAAACTGAATAAAATTTAGAAATTTCAATCTATTTCTCCTTTCGGCCAAAGGCGAGCATTTAAGTATTGAGTAAATGGTTACGCCTCAATTAACTTTGGCTGTCTTATTGCTCTTTGAACTAAAAAATATTTCGAGGAATCTCTTGCGGCCAATTGCGTCTATGACTACCGTCGACACGTTATAGATAACTAGAAATAGAATAATAAGAATAAGGGTGGCCCAGAATCGCGTCCATTTTATTTCTTCAATTAAGTGCTCACTGGCTGTTGTGATTGCTCCGTATTTGGAGATAAGTGGGATTAATTCCTCGAGGAATAAAAAAAGCAATACAATAATTACATAAAGTAAGGTTCGCCATATGACATTATAAATAAGCCTCTTTTGGCTTAACCAATTAACAAAAGGTAGTGCATCAGCAATCAAGACTGATTTGCCAACAATAAGTGCGCCGATTGTAGCAGCAGAGGAAAATGCAACGCTTATACCGTATTGTTCGGCCATGAGCGCCCGCGTGAACGCAATGATATGAAACACCACAAAAAAGAAAATAGTCGGCGGAAGCATTTCCAAAAATTCATGCTTTAAAAATAGGAGTACTTTTTTTATGAGTGATTCCATTGCATCCTCCATTCAGTTTTGACTGCTGCCGGACGCAGCCCAGAACGATCAGCTTAGTTTCTGGTAGAGGATGTTCGGCTTGCGCGCCTGCGCTTGAACTGTGCCACTGAAGATTGATTGTTATATGGTCATTTCTTCCTTGAAAATTAATATTTTTAATTTGCAGGTTTAAACTCAATCAATTCATTGGCATTTGTCACCTCCAACCATCCCGTGCCTAAGAAATTCAGCACGACTTACACATTTCCCATGTCGATCGAGACAATTTACATGTTGTGGCGCACTTCCACATTCTTGGTTCCCCAGATCCTCGTGATCTCTACAACTATGTCTTGCTTCTTTCACTGCCTCATTCAGTGTGGATCCCGTGCCATTGAAAGTTCCAACGTACCAAGTGACTGAGCATTTGTAATTGCCTGTAGCAATAGCGGGCAATCCGATGGCAATCAAAAAGAGCGTAACGGTCAATGCGAATGTTTTCATTGTTTTTCTCATACTTATATATGTTGTTTGATTAAATATAATCTATGTAGTCTAAAATGATTAACATGCCAGACACTAGTAAAACTGCTTGTTGCGCTTCTACTTTGCCTAAAAAATATATAAATGTTCACAGCTAAACACATAATGGAACGATAAAAACGCAAGCAACAGAAAATACTCTCGACCACACCTCGACGACCTGCGGAAAACTCAGATGAATAAGACATCAGAACTTTTTCAACAGCACGAGTAGGACTGTGTAGGTCGTGATTCCCACCAGGAACACACCGAAGCGAGTCCGCTCGGGATACGGCAACTCGTTCTTGAATACGCTGTACATTATTGAGCC
>JBFGJY010000133.1:0-2489 GCA_041576975.1 Gammaproteobacteria bacterium
CAATGGTGTGCGACTATTATCTCGATCTTTTAAATATCATCGGCCACGCGGTATTTTTACTATGATGGGTCGTGACGCAAATTCTCTAGTACAAGTTGAAGATGAACCCAATGCTCGAGCGGATATTTATCCAATTCAAAATGGACTAAAGGCACAAGCACAAAATGTGTTTGGTAACCTAGAAAATGATTGGGGAAGATTCATAGAACTGGTAGACCGCTTTCTTCCAGTAGGTTTTTATTACAAAGCATTTTATAAGCCTAAAGGTGTCTGGAAATACTGGGATACTGTTATTCGTAATCTTGCAGGCTTAGGTCGAGTTGATGTCAACGCAAAACCATACGCAAGCGATAAGGCCTATCGGTTTTACGATGTAGCTGTTATTGGTGGAGGGCCCGCAGGTTTGTGTGCTGCATTGGAAGCCGCGGCACAAGGTGCTGAAGTAATTTTGGTGGATGAAAATCCACTCTTAGGAGGATCCCTAAACTATGCAAGATTTGATGTTGATACAAATAAAAAAATTGCAATTCGTCAAGAACTTTTAGAAGCAACTACAAAACACCCTTCAATTTGTACTCATACAAATGCCATATGTACAGGGTGGTTCGCAGATAATTGGTTATCCATAATGAGTGAAAAGCGCATGCTCAAACTGCGTGCACAAGTAGTGATTGCAGCCACAGGCTCCATGGAACAGCCAGTCGTATTTCGTAATAACGATTTACCTGGTGTGATGCTAGGATCTGCAGCACAGCGGCTAATACAATTCTATGGTGTCGCTCCAGGAAAAAGTGCAGTGGTTCTTACTGGGAATGATGATGGTTATGGAGTTACATTGGACTTAATTAGCGCCGGTGTAAAAGTGAATGCAGTCATAGATATGCGTAGTTCATCAATTAATTCTCCGCTAACATCTGCAGTTGCTGATGCAAATATACGTGTTTTACATGGACATACAATCTATGAAGCAATACCTGGACCTGGAAAACGCAGTATTACACATGCATTAATTCATCAAATACATAATGAGGGGGCTGTAGTAGAAAATTTTCAAAAAATAGAATGTGACTTAATTTGCATGTCTGCTGGTTATATACCCGCAGCACAATTACTTTGTCACTCTGGTGGTCAATTAAAATATGATGATACAGATGCAACTTTAAAAATTGCACAACTTCCTGAAAATGTGTTCTCATTTGCTGCAGGCTCATTAAACTCTGTATTTGAAATTGATGCCGTTCTTGCTGACGGTAAATATGCGGGTTGGATAGCAGCAAAAAGCGCAGGTTTCACTGGCAACGAACCACCCAGCATACCATCCCATGTAGGTGCTAAAGGACAAAATTATCCTTGGCCTATTTTTCCCCATCCAAAAGGCAAAGACTTCATCGACTTTGATGAAGACTTACAAGTCAAAGACATTGTTAATGCTGTTAAAGACGGCTACGACGATTTAGAACTTGTAAAACGCTATTCCACGGTAGTGATGGGGCCTTCTCAGGGTAAGCAATCAGCATTAAATAACATGCGTATCGTAACTAAAGAATCGAAACGTTGTATAAATGGAATGACGATTACTACACAACGCCCTCCATGTGCACCTGAATTTATTCAAAATCTTGCTGGAAAAGCTTTTCAACCTGTAAAGCATACAACCATGCACCATCGCCATATAGAACGGCACGCACAAATGATGCCAGCAGGTCTATGGTCGCGTCCTGCCTACTATGGTAATCGACAAAATAAAGAAAAATGGATTGAAAAAGAAAACCTTGCAGTACGTAACAATGTCGGTTTAATCGATGTTTCAACACTAGGGAAATTAGAAATTCGAGGCCCGGATGCCGCAGAATTTCTTAATCGGATGTACACGTTTGCCCATGTAAAACAACCAATCCATCGCTCAAGATATGTCTTAATGACGGACTCTACTGGTGCCATTATCGATGATGGAGTGGCCTGTCGTATGGATGAACATCATTTTTATGTTACTGCAACCACTACTGGAGTAGAGAATGTGTACAGAAATATGCTGCGTTGGAATGCTGAGTGGAATCTTGATGTCGACATTACCAATGTTACGGCTGCATATGCTGCAGTAAACATTGCGGGACCCAACTCACGTGCCGTATTAAATTGTTTAACAGATGATATTGAACTAGATGCCCAGCAATTTTCTTATATGGAAGTGCGCACAGGTCACGTAGCAAGCATACCAGCACGTATACTTCGCGTCGGATTTGTCGGTGAACTGGGCTTTGAGATTCATGTACCTGCCAGCCAAGGTGAGGCATTGTGGGATGCTCTAATGAAAGCAGGAGAAAAATTTGATATATGCCCCTTTGGTGTTGAAGCTCAACGTTTATTACGTTTAGAAAAAGGTCACATCATTGTCGGTCAAGATACGGATGGTTTAACCATTCCGCAAGAAACTAATATGGGCTGGGCCATTGCCCAGAATAAAGTATTCTTTATTGGAAAGAGAGCCA
>JBFGJY010000134.1:0-2469 GCA_041576975.1 Gammaproteobacteria bacterium
ATGCAGTTTTATTAACCATTGGTTCATGGTGGGGAAAATCAATGGATATACCCGGGGAAGTTGACAATGAAAACGTAGTGGATGGGGTAAGTTTTTTACGCAAAGTGAATGATGGTGAGCGCCCTACATTGCCGGATACAGTTGTTGTAGTTGGCGGGGGCGATGTAGCGATGGATGCATGCCGAGCAGCTTTACGCTTACCTGGATGTAAAAATGTAAAAGTTATTTATCGACGAGGGCCTGACGAAATACCTGCAAGACGTATTGAGCTAGAAGGTGCGATCGAAGAAGGTATTAAGTTTATTTACTATACACAACAAGTTGCAGTTGAAGAGAGAGGTAATAGTTTATTGCTTAAGTGTGTAAAAACTGAATTGAGTGAAGTTGATAATCAAGATGGTCGACGTCGCCCCAAAGTTATATCTGGAAGTGAGCACGACATTGAATGCGGCATGGTAATTGCTGCAGTAGGTCAACAAAGTAAAAGTGATGAATTGGATAGTAATGGTTTGATGGCTACCGATCGAGTGCAAACGGATTGGGACACGATGCGCACCAAAGATCCTAAAGTATTTGCTGCGGGTGATGGTGCATTTGGAGGATCAACGATCGTAATGGCGATGCATCATGGTCAACGCGCTGCATACTATGTGAAATCATTTATTAATGGTATCGACAACCCAATCCCGTATCGTACACCGTATCGAACCCGAAGGGTTCCAGTAGCTCAAGATATTAAATGGGAGAAATTCAATCCTCACCACCCTGAATTCTTTGGTGTGGGAGATAATCCAATTGAATTTCCTGAAATTGAAGCGACCTATGATTGGGAAATGGCACGCAATGAGGCTGCAAGATGTTATCGTTGTGATGCAGAAACAGGTTCGCCGGACTACTCAGTCGCGCACCGTGAAGATATTTTCTCAATGGCGCGCACCAATCCTGCAGATCAAGAGAAACTCAAATTCATGTTGCACAAGCGGTTGCGTACGCGTAGCAATCCTTTTCCAGAAGGTCGCGCGCCAAACCTGGATGACATTGTTTTTTTACCGGCAAATTTGTCACGGTTGGTGATTGATCCATATCGAGAAGCATGTAAGGTAACTACAGACCTAGCCAATAAGCTTCAAATGCAGCATCCATTTCTGATAACCGGATTTGATAATGAATCACAAGAGTTATTTGAAGCAATGAGCCAAGGATGTGCGTTATCACATACGCCTTATTTTGGCAATAAGGATCCTGGTAAAGAAACAAACTGGTTGCAGTTAAGCTCATCTATAACTGAGCAATCGAAAGATACAGCCGGGTATGTATTTCATTTAGGTAAAGATAACAAATTAGTTTCGTTGAAACGTGCCACAGATAACCAACTCGTAGGATTTGCAGTCTCAAATAATGATAATCTCGAACAAGTAATTTCATATTCACTAGAGTGTAAGCATGATATTTTGGTTTTGGATAGCACAGGAAATCTAGGGAACAATTGGTCAGAACTTATGACAACTCCTGATTTTAGTATGTTGCGCGATGCTATACAGATTTTACGCAAAATGAAAAAAGAGGGGATGATAGAGCTAATATACTTTGGAGGGGTGCGTTCTGGAACAGATACTGCAAAATTAATTGGTTTGGGCGCAAATGCGGTAATTATGGGTGTGTGTGCTGCACTTGCGATGGGGGGAGAAATACAAGACTACGAGATAAAGTTTAGTTCAAACTATTCTGATAGCGATCGTGTACAAGGGCTTGTCAATATAGTAAAAGCTAATTTGGGTGAGGCCTCGATGATGGCGCGTTGCACTGGCAAGACCAACTTATATAATGTAGAGCCCGAAGATTTATGTGCAGTGACAGCTGTAACCTCTAAAGTCACTGGGATTCCGAGAGCTGGAAAATACGCTTGATTTGTTGAGTTTAGTCTATGATGCAATATAGACATTAACTAATGCGCTCTATTGGATAGTTGTTAAATTAGGTGATGCAAATGCTCCGTCCATTCTAAAGCTTTGCATAGCATTAATATTTGTTGCTAAATTAGTATCCAATGAAGGCTCACCAACATTGTCAGATAATACTTTATCTAAACAAGTGATGCGTCCCATGGCATTAATATGATGTTGGTTTAAATCATACGTGCCATCTATAATTAAGGATGACTGACTATAAATATTTGAAGATGAATTAATACAATCTAAGTCTTCATTTTCTAAATAAGCAAACCATCTAGGTAGCAATGTTGAGATGGATGTTCCTTTAAACAGAACATTCAATTTAATATCTAAATTGTCATTGTTTCTTAGGAAAATTGCATTTGCTTCAGCTTTTGTTTCTTCTAGTTCCACCATCAAATTTTCTAATTCAATATGTGAAAAATCATTAAGTGCCTTTCCAAGAATATGAAGAGTATTGATCTCCAAGTTCTTTCCAAAATAATCAATAATCTCCAATGTGCCTTTTTCGCTTCTA
>JBFGJY010000135.1:0-2220 GCA_041576975.1 Gammaproteobacteria bacterium
TATTTTCATCACATTATTACTATAAAGGTTTTAAATTCCAAACATTTATAATTGAGAATAGCGATGCTTTATATATCGGCTAAAATTAAGAAAACTAAAGTGAAGTGATAAAGATGAGTACCTCCTAGAAATGCAATATGCTTGCAATGTAATTGCAAAATTTTATGGTCTAGCCAGCCACTTCGAATCCGTTGCAAGTGGTCCGGACAGAGCATGTAGAAAAGCTTCAAGTTGCCGCCGTTCTTTTATGCTTAACCCCAAAGGTTTAGCTTCGTTATGGCCAATCATGGCCGTTGGTGCACGATTGTATTGCTCGATAACTTGAACAAGATTGTTTAGTTGACCGGAATGCATATATGGACCTGTTTCAGCGACATTTCTAAGTGATGGAACTTTATGTGTGCCGATCAATTCATCCCCAGTCCTAGTAAACCGTAATTCTGCGCATTCCTGATTCGCCGCATCATTGAACAATCCCAGACAATTAAATGGATCGGCGCGTGCAACTCGCACGCCACTGACACGACCCATGCTGGGAAGTTCGCCAGGAGATGATAATACCCCTGTGTTATGAAATTCATTGTTGGTAAAAAGTGGTCCGTTATGACAATTGATACATTGTGCTTTACCTATAAATAATCTCAATCCGGCAACTTCATCGCGAGTAAGTGCATCCATCTTTTTTTGGTCATCCTCGATTACACCTTTAACATAGAGATCAAAACGTGAGGGTCCAGGTAGCAGCAATCGCTCATATGCGGCAATGGATTTTGCTAGGTTCACAAAAATTTTAGTTACTGCATCTCTGTCCTCTGGCAACATCGAGTGCCATACATTGCTCCATTCCATTTTGTTATCATGACCAGTAATTGCAGGAAAGCGCGATTTGTCTAACAAATTGGGCAAGGGTCCAAATAGTAATTCGTAGGTACTCCGGTAGTTCTCATCTTGTGTAATCAAGTGAGCATATTGCATACGAGATCCGGCATGTTCTTTTGAATTTTCCAATGGTGATAAGGCCTGGGACCACAAACTATCTTTACGGCCATCCCAGAACAGCCAGGGGCTGTAAGCGGTTCCAATAATACTCATCGTGTTACGAATTCCAGTTTTGGCACCTTCGGCAACTGTTAAGCCGTCAGTAAAAAAACGTTCAGGTTGGTGACAAGTTGCACATGAAATTTGTCCGTTTGCACTTAGGCGTGTATCAAAAAATAATTGGTAGCCAAGTTGAGCTGCTTGTGGATGATCCGCAACTGCGTTACTAGTATCCGTGGGTACCGGCGGCAAGCTGCCAATCCATAGTGACTGTAGAACTTTAACTTCTTTGGCTGTCCAAAATTTTTGTGACTTTGATTGAGAAAAAAACCAGATACTCGCTAGGATCAAACCAATAGCAATTACAAATGATAAAAACCCACGAAAAGCACTCGACATAGTTCGGTTCTACAAGTTGAGATCAAACGTTACACTGTCACTGACATTTCCATCGACGATAGAGATGGTGACCTGCCACCAACCGCCCATGTGGAACTTCATCCCTTCAAGTAAATAATTACCTTCGCCTATATTTTTTGTAACTTGTGGATGTGTTGGAAGACCGTGATTGTGCGCAGGCATACCACCATCGACAGAAATTTCGGCGTTCAGAACTGCTTGCTGTTTGTTGTTTTCGATACGTATGATCCAAGCATGCATCATGTTGATTGTGATGGGGTCTAATTTGCTTGAATAGCTCACTTGAAAATGTTGCTTGTCAGTGAGTTTAGTCGTTATATCTTGCGCTTCTATCGTAATAGATATTAATAAAAGTAAGAGTAAAACTAGCTTTTTTATACAAGAAATCATCATCTAAGGTTTAACATTACTACTTCTTGCTAGAATTTAAATATTTTAGCAAGCGGCCGTAGCCACCATTCATTAACCAATAATTTAACTGCAAAAATATTATTAATACTATAAATATAGGTATATAGCCCCAATTTCGGCTACCAACTCTAAATGGGAATACTGCTGTGTAGGGATCTTCATTGTTTGAGATTTTGGCTGTCACGATACCAATATAGTTCCCTTCTTCTTTAAAATGATGAAGCGCCAGCAGTACTCCATCTTGTTGTACTAAAGGTGCTTGATGAAATACGGTGACACGCTTGATATCGCCTATTTTTTGTAGATCCTCCTCTTTAAAGAACCGTCCTTGATCAAGAACATCTTTGATAA